>NZ_FMMP01000025.1 GCF_900095725.1 Cellulosilyticum sp. I15G10I2 | reverse complement strand
TTTTGAGGTCTGAACTGATTGAGTTGCTACCCACCAATCTAGAACATACCTTCCAGCTTCATTAAAAGTTATTACTCCAGTTAACGCATTATAGCTAATATTTCCTGCCGAATACACAGTTGTATCGAATATAACATTTCCTCCCGATACCACGGTTCCAGCAGCCAGACGTTCTACTTGCAAAGCTATATTACTCATTCTAATCCCCCTTGTCATTATACATAAAACAGTTATTACAAAACCCAATATTCTCCTCAAATATTTATAGGTTATGCAGCTTACTATAATCGAATATCTTATTGCTTTATCTTATGTTTTTATGCAAAAGAATGTACCAAAAAAAGATTAACCCATACACCTTTATCGATATATAATCTAATCTGCAAATAAATTAAATACTACTTCAATATTTCCATCTACAATCAAACCCATTTGTGATTAGAGCTGCTTGAGTCGCTACCCACCAATCTAGAGCATACCTTCCAGCTTCATTAAAAGTTACTACTCCAGTTAACGAATTATCGCTAATATTATCTGGCGTGTAAACTATGGCATCAAAAATAACATTTCCTCCTGTTGCTATACTACCAGCAGCTAAACGCTATACTTGCAAGGTTATATCACTCATCCTAATCCCCCTACGTTATAATTAAAATATGCAGTATAAAAACAGTACTAAATGGTATTACAGCCCTTGATAAACATTCCTCCTACTTTGTATTTTCATATACAAAATGTGTCCTTTCAAAAAAGGCTAACTTGTATACTTTTAATAGTATACAAGTTAGCTTTTATCATTTAGGTAAAAATTTCCAAGCTAAATTACTCTATTGTGATACCCGCACTTGCATATCCAGCAACAGCATTAACCCGTGACAAACCAGCTGCGGTTTCAGAAAACACTAATAGCAAACGTGTATCCTCTGTAACAGGTATTGCTAATCCAGAAGGATACCATTTCTTATAGCTCCTAGGACAACTACACCTGTAAGAGCAGGTGCTAAAATTACTGCCGTTTCTGCTATTGGTGCAAATATGTTATTGGGTATAGTAGATTCAAATAATTGTGCTGTAATAGTTATTATTGATCCAATCAACGCTAATGCTACCGTTGTACTAAAGTATGCAGCTATTGAAGTTATCGTTCCATCACGCTGAACTAAAAAAGCTAAGTTAGTTAATAAACCTGGGCCTCCTGTAAGATCTATGGTTGCTCCAAGTCAGTAAGGCTTACCCCTTAAGAACCCAAACCTATAAACATCAGTGTTCCTACAAGCCCTCCGTCAATGGTAGTTATCGCTACTGGAAGACCTGAAGCAAATGGTCTAATCTCACCTGCTCCTGTTGGTCCTCCTATATCATCCTGTATCACTACAAGCGTCGCCTTTATTGGTACTATACTAGAACAAACAATATTACCAGTACTAGCCTTGACCAACGACACTGCAATAGGGGCTGCTACTACATCAATAATCCCTCCCCCTACAACTTCCCCTGTTCTAATTGGTGCACTACCTTCTAGCAAATCTCCCTGAGAGGACGATAAAGCAAATACTACTCCATTTGTAGTTGTAGCCGCTTGAGTTGCTACCCACTAATTAATAACATATCTTCCTGCCTCATTAAAAGTTTTACTCTTATTAAAGTATTATAACTAATAGTTCCAGCTGAATAAATGACTGCATCAAAGATTACATTTGCTCCTGCACTCACATTACCATTTGAAAAATGTTAAATTAATAAGGCTACATTGCTCATTATCTCCCTCCTATTATAATAGATATCTTAGCTTAAAGTGTTATTTCACTTATAACAATACTAGCCTGTGGGATTCCTGTAACCAAAGCAACGTCTCCTCCAGTCGTATTTATAAGTTGCACAATTGCTGGCGTAACACCTACTGTTATTAATGCAATTCCTGATATTTGACCAGTTGGAACAGCAGTCACTCCTGTTATACCAACTCCATCTAGATCTAAATCAAACCTTACTGTAGCAGGTCCACTTGTACCATCTATTGCAACCCACCATGATACATAGTAATTACCTTCCGCACTTATGGTAAACTCCCCTGTTCCGACATTATATGATATATTAGGGCTTTGATTATTCAATATATTATTAAAAATCACAGTATCTGTGTCAGGAATTATTCCGGCCGATGAATTATCAAGTTGTGTTTGAATGCCTCTTAATTCAGTTACTCCTCCTGTTGGCCCTGTGTCTCCCGTTGGGCCTGTATCTCCTGTTGGCCCTGTATCTCCCGTTGGGCCTGTATCTCCTGTTGGCCCTGTATCTCCTGTTGGGCCTGTTGGACCTGTGTCACCCGTTGGTCTGTATCTCCTGTTGGGCCTGTTGGACCTGTGTCACCCGTTGGTCCCGTGTCTCCTGTTGGGCCGGTATCCCCTGTTGGGCCAGTTTCTCCAGTAGGTCCGTGTCTCCTGTGTCTCCCGTTGGGCCTGTATCTCCTGTATCTCCTGTGTCTCCTGTTGGACCTGTATCTCCGGTACCTCCCGTTGGGCCTGTGTCTCCGGTGTCTCCCGTTGGACCGGTACCTCCTGTTGGTCCTGTTGGGCCGGTTTCCCCTGGGACAATATCATCTTGTATGACTACTAATGTTGCTTTAACAGGTAGTGTTGTGGGAAAAAAAACAGTTCCTGCTCCTATATAACTTAATGTAGCTGTAACTGGGGCTGCAGCTACATCAATAATACTTACTCCTACAACTTCTCCTGTTTTTATGGGGGAGTTTCCCTCTAAAACATCCCCTTGTGAAGAATTAATTGCAAAAACAACCCCCGTTGCGCCCTGAACTGATTGAGTTGCTACCCACCAATCTAGAACATACCTTCCAGCTTCATTAAAAGTTATTACTCCAGTTAACGCATTATAGCTAATATTTCCTGCCGAATACACAGTTGTATCGAATATAACATTTCCTCCCGATACCACGGTTCCAGCAGCCAGACGTTCTACTTGCAAAGCTATATTACTCATTCTAATCCCCCTTGTCATTATACATAAAACAGTTATTACAAAACCCAATATTCTCTTCAAATATTTGTAGGTTATGTAGCTTACTATAATCGAATATCTTATTGCTTTATCTTATGTTTTTATGCAAATGAATGTACCAAAAAAAGACTAGCTCATACACCTTTATCGATATATAATCTAATCTGCAAATAAATTAAATACTACTTCAATATCTCCACCTATAATCAAACCCATTTGTGCCTAGAGCTGCTTGAGTCGCTACCCACCAATCTAGAACATACCTTCCAGCTTCATTAAAATTAATACTCCATCTAAAGTACGCTTCCCGCTATTAATATAGAGTCTACTAGCAAACTTACTATATTTTATCTTTAGTATATTACTGATATTTAAAACGAGTATTTTGGGTTCTTTAAATTTACTCCCTATTTTTTATCTTATGGTGTTACTTCAGTAATAACTATATTAGCTTGAACAGGTGTATTTCCGTACCCCACTGTCGCTCCAGTATTATTTACAAGTTCAATAGTTGCTGGAACTGCTGCTACTGTTACTAATGCACTGCCTGTTACCTGCCCTGCAACTATTGGTGATGATCCTAGTATTCCTGGGCCGCCATCTACCGATATACCAAAGCTTACAGTTGTGGCTACGCCGGCACCATCTGCAGCAACCCACCAATTTACATAGTAATTGCCTGTTGCGCTAATTGTAAATACTCCTGTAATCAAACTATAAGTTATATTTGCACTTTGATCATTTGTTACTGTATCAAAAATAACATTGTCTCCATCATCAACTATCCCTAAAGGAGAAGCACTTAATTGAGCTTGAATACCGCTTAATTGAACTGCAGGTCCGGTATCTCCCGTTGGGCCCGTTGGGCCTGTTGCTCCCGTTGGTCCTGTATCCCCAGTTGGCCCTATTAATCCTTGTAGACCCGTTGGGCCTGTTGCTCCCGTTGGTCCTGTTGATCCTGTTGATCCTGTTTGTCCTGTTGGCCCCGTTGGTCCCGTATCTCCTGTTGGTCCTATATAATAGCAGCAACTATCATAATAACATTCATCATAATGACAATTATCATGATTACAATTATCATAGTATCCATTATTGTAATGATTAGATCCATGTCCACCGCCACAATATTTGCTATCTTGTCTGCCCCAACTATCTGGTCTGTTCCAATATTCATTACTTTCCATATTAAAATCGCCTCCTAATCTATGATAGATATAGATTCTTACAAATAATGCTATATCTTTTGCTTTACTACTATAATATGCGTCTCTAAATAATATGTACCAAGCAAATAATCTTATATTGTAGATATATCTCTATTTTTGGTTTCTTTATTTAATCCTAAAAAATAACTGTTACCCCAAATAGCACGGTAATCTAGTGCTATTTGGGGTAACAATTCTAAGAGTCATTTTTATTTATTATTTTCTGAACTTTCCGATATATTATTACATCGTGTATAATTAAGCATCCCAATCTTATCTATGACCGTTACGTGAAACTTATAAAACTCTATAACATCATTATAAAAGCTTACGTTTACTTCCTCATTCAACGCATCCGATCTTGGTAAACCTAATATCGTTTGATGTAATGATCCAGAGGCTTAAATTCCCGTGTAACTTACGGTACACAAATATCATAAATCGTTTATGTGCTTTATGATACTTTATATCTTGATAAATTAATACTTGCATTTTTATCCCTATCTATAACAGCTCCGCAACCTTCACATCTAAATCCTCTTTCAGATAGTGAGAGTTTAGTTTTCATATAGCCACACGCTGAACAAGTTTTTGATGAGGGATCCCACTTATCTGCTTCTACAAATTCAATCCCATATTTAATGCTCTTATAGTGAAGCATCGTTTTGAACTCAAAAAACCCTTGATGCGCTATAGATTTTGATAAATGCTTGTTTTTCATCATTCCCTTAACACTCAGGCTTTCCATAACTATCCTTGATGGCTTGATTTTCACAATCTCGGTAGTTACTTTATGCCTGTAATCGGTTCTGATATAATCAAGACGTTTGTGCAGCTTTCTAATTCTTTTTTCCAGTTTTTAATATTGCTTGTTTTAACGTAACTCCTCCCTTCCTTATTCTTTTCATATTTATTCGATACTTTATGCTCTAATCTACACAGTTTCTTTTCTAGTCTTCTGATTCTTTTACTCTTATTAATACTTTTGTAGGGTTTATCACTATTTGAGCATATTGCTAAATCTTTTATACCTATATCAATACCTATGCTTTCACCTGCCTGGTTGACCTCTTCTTGCTTAGCCTCAATATCTACCGATACATACCAATGTAATCCGTCAAACTTCACTCTTGGATTAGTATATTTTACGTCTTCGGGTATCCTATCTTTTTCTGAAAGCCTCAGCCAGCCTATCTTTTCAAGCCTTACCTTACCCTCTTTAAATTTTATTTTCTCTGTGTCTTGATAGAATTCAGGTAGACTTTTCTTTCTGCTCTTAAATTTCGGCCTATCTGACAGCTTCTTGAAAAATTTATAATAAGCATCACAAGCATCTTTAATGGCTTAATGATTATATTATTGCTATAATCATTAAGCCATTTTAATTCATCTGTCTTTTTTAAAAGGGTTAATTCTTTTCTTAAATCTCCATCTTTAATAAAAATGCTACCCTTTTTATAGTTTTCTTCCTGTCTCCTCAGCGTCCAGTTATACGCCCATCTTGCTGCACCTGAACTTTGAAACAACTTTGACATTTGCTTATTATTGGGTTCAAGTCTATCCTTCAGAGCTATTATCATCTTCTAGTAACTCCTTGATCATTTTATTAGCTTTATTAGCTCTTTTCCCTTGTAGTTTATAACCGTACACTGTTATAATTTGAATTAAATCATGGGCTAGTTCTTGTTCTTCAGTTTTCTCAGTATTGTCAATAATGTCAATAGTTGTGCCATATTTGTGACATAGGTTTTCTATTAATTCGTATCCAAACCTTAACAATCTATCTTTGTACAAAACAACTATTTTTTCAACCTCTGAAGCAATTACCTTATCAATCAACTCGTTTAATCCCTTTTTATTATAATTAATACCACTTCCTATATCTGTGACAACCTCAAAAGAATACCCTATCGCTATCATGTAAGTTTTTACATTTTCTACTTGTCTTTCAAGCTCATCTTTTTGATTATTACTTGATACTCTGCAATAGCCGATAACTTTTCTTTTAACTACTGTTTCGCCTTTAAACCCCAAATAACATTGAAGCTGTTGCTGAGAATAATACCTGTAACCGCTTTTACCTGTATGACTGGGTTTTAGCTTTCCTACTTTGTCCCAATTTCTTAGCGTTTGCTGCGTTACTCCGATTAATTTTGCAAACGCTCCTATTGCATAATATTTCATATGAAAAAAGTCGAGTAGACTCAAACTCGACTCCCTCCTCTCATTTATGAGAGTAGGGTCTTGTTAAGCCCCTCATAGAACCGTACGTGCGGTTTTCCCGCATACGGCTGTTCATATATAACTTCAAATTAATACCAAGTATTCACACACTCTGGGTGGCTTAAAACCTACTGCATCCCATATTCTTATGAAGTCCTTAAACTTTATTGGGTTCTTCTTCCCGCGTCTTCTCAGCACTCTATAGAAGGTATAACTTACATAGCTAAAGAAATTCTGTATTGACCTGAAATTTCCATTAACACCATAGTAATTGACGTGCCCGTTTAGTATTAGCTTTAGAGTTTCAAGTGTCTGCCATATCGGCTTATGCATTCTCTCTACAAGCCATTTCTTTGCACTTTGCTTCTTAAGCTTTAGTTTCCTCTTGCTCGTTCGTATATGGACGCGGTAGTTTCCAACTATGAGATCTCCCAGGTACATGTAATACATCTTTCTTGCTCGCCAAGCTCTATTGACCCCGTCAACATCTCCACGACCTCATCATTGCGGTCATTTCTTTCTGCCTGCTACATTGAGGACTGTATCGGCTGTTGCATTTTTATAATAACGAGGCTGAATCACTTCACGCTTTCACATTTCGACACTCAAGCTCCTTTGTCTACGCTTAAACCTAATGTCACCACTTCGGCTCCAAGACTAAGTACCGGCTATTGGTTAGACTTTACCGAGTTAGGACCTTCACCTAACTATGTCTTACACGCCGAACTGGCGCACCCTCAAGTTTAATATACCCCCTAACTATATAATCTAATCAGTGTTTTATATGCTTTTATAAATGTATTTTAACTGTAGTGTCCCTCTCTTTTTATCAGAATGCAGCATCCTATTAGAAATATTTTTCTTCCCATCTACTTCCTGTAAATTCTTATGATTATTGTATATAGATTTCACTGCTCCTATATGTTCTTCACTTTATAGACAGACTTTAAGGTTCTGATGCCATCTATGTGTTAAGCAAATAGCCCCACGAGCATAACGCCCGCAGTGCTATATTTAGATTTCTTCTATTTCTCTCTATGCGATTTGCATAATAACAAGGTGTGCCGAAACAGGCCTTGTGCCTCCAGCGAGAGGTGTAATGGTAAGTGCCGCTGCATTTCCAGCAGGATTTCTTACAGTTAGTACCGAACTGACGGACGTAGTAGTTACAAGCGCCATTCCTACAATTTGCGAAGTACCCGTTGCTCTCCCCACTACAGTATAAGCTAGATCAGCGCCATCAAGCGTTAAAATCAGTTGACCTGCTTCGGTCACACTCACCTGAAACAAGACTTGATAAGTGCCAATTTCAGCTAAGTTAAATGTACTAGCCGTAAGACGGGCAATAGCCGCCCCGCTAATAGGTCCATCTTGCGGAAAGCTTACATCTGTACCTGGAGCAACTGTTGCTGCGTTATCAGGAGGCATCAATGCATAGAAATCTGCAAAAGCTAGTACGCCGCCTTCTGGACCTGTGGGTCCTGTTGCGCCTGTGTCTCCTGTCGGACCTGTGTCTCCCGTTGGACCTGTGAATCCTATTGCGCCTGTATCTCCCGTTGGACCTGTGAATCCTGTTGGGCCTGTGTCTCCCGTTGCTCCTATTAATCCTTGTGGTCCTGTTGGCCCTGTGTCTCCCGTTGCTCCTATTAATCCTTGTGGTCCTGTTGGCCCTGTGTCTCCCGTTGCTCCTATTAATCCTTGTGGTCCTGTTGGCCCTGTGCCTCCTGTTGCGCCGGTTGCTCCTATTAATCCTTGTGGCCCTGTGGCTCCCGTTGCTCCCGTTGCTCCTGTTGTTCCTATTAATCCTTGTGGCCCTGTCGGCCCGGTGTCTCCTGTTGGCCCTCCTGGTGTACCTGCTGGGCCAGTACTCCCCGTCGGACCTGTGGGGCCTGTAAATCCTGCTGGTCCCGTAAACCCTGTGGAACCTGTGGGGCCTGTAAATCCTGTTGGTCCCGTAAACCCTGTGGGACCTGTGGGGCCTGTAAATCCTGTTGCTCCTTTTGGACCTCTTGGGCCTATGCAACAGATACATTCATCATGATAACAATTATTGTCGCAACAATTATCACAACAATACCTATCATCCCAACAATCGTTATATTCGTCTTCATGCCGAGGAACATAGTAGGTCTTATCTGCTCTGCCCCAGTATGCATCGTTATCTCTCATCCTTTAATTTCCCTCCTTAGGCTATTTTTAGCATTATTTCTACTATATATAATATGTGTATATATAATATATGTGTATATAGAATATGTATCAGTCAGATAATATGAAATATTGTCATTTTACATCAATTTATAAAATGTCTTTTTATATTATATGTTTTAATATGTGTTTAATCTTTATAAATAGCACATACTATAATACATGTTATTGCTATACTAATACTAATTCTATTTGAATACATTAGGAGAGTGATTTTAACTTGACTACTCAATTACTCATACAAATTACTATTTTAATTATTTTACTTGGCTTCTCTGCTTTCTTTTCAGCATCTGAAACGGCTCTTATGTCTATTAGTAAAATCGATGTGCGCCATATGGTAGAACAAGATATCAAAGGCGCCAAGTTATTAAGCAGACTGCTTGAAGATCCTAATAAAATGCTTGGCGCTATACTAGTAGGCAATAACCTCGTTAATATCGCAGCTTCTTCTTTGGCGACTGTTATCGCAATAGATTTATTTAAAGATACGGCCTCAGGTCTTGGCATTGGTATTGCTACAGGTGTTATGACATTACTCATACTTGTTTTTGGTGAGATCACACCTAAATCTTTATCAAATGCACATGCTCATGAAGTCGCTATTCTTGTTTCAAAACCTATTTTACTGCTTGTATTTTTAACGAATCCTATTGTTAAAATTTTAATGGGTACTACTCATTTTATTATTAAGCTATTTGGTGGCAATGCAGATGAGAGCAAACCTTTTATTACTGCAGATGAACTACGCACCATCGTTACGGTAAGCCATGAAGAGGGCGTGCTTGAAGATGAAGAAAAGAAAATGATTTACAATGTATTTGACTTTGGTGATTCCTATGCCAAGGACGTGATGATTCCTCGTACGGATATGATTGCAATAAATATAAATGATACATATGAGGATATATTAAACTTATATAAAGAGGAACACTTTTCTCGTATGCCTGTTTATGAGGAAAGTCAAGATAATATTATTGGTATACTTTATATCAAGGACCTTATTATCCAATCATTTGATCCTAATCATTTTAAAGTAAACGCTTTCCTAAGAGAAGTTTACTTCGTACATGAATATAAACGTATCGATGAACTCTTTAAAGAGATGCGTGCCCAAAAAATTGGTATAGCCATTGTCCTTGATGAATATGGCGGTACTTCTGGCCTTGTTACAATGGAAGATTTAATTGAAGAAATAGTGGGAGATATCGATGATGAATATGACATCACCGAAGATGATATTATCCAAATAGATGACGGAGAATATTTAGTTGATGCTACTTGCAGAATATCTGAAGTCAATGAATACTTAAGTTTAGACATTACCTCACAGGAATTTGACTCTATCGGAGGGTTTATTATCGGTCTATTAGATAGATTTCCTACTGAAGGAGAGCAGGTTATCTATCAGACGACTACTTTTATTGTAGAAGAAACTTCTAATAATCGTATCAATAAGCTTAGAATCTTTTTAAAAAAAGAAAATAATTAAAAGTATCTTTTGGTTAGTATGTGTTCCTAAAATATAGAGATGTGAAATCTATATTCATAAAAAAACAAATAAATAAAAGCAAGAGGCGTATAGGTTCCATTTCATAGTAACCTATACGCCTCTTGCTTTTATTTTGTATTTTCTTCTGTTTTACTGCTAAGCTCTCTTTTTCTCTTGGTCATAAGACCACCTATTCTTCCGGTTTCTTTAGCGGATAAGCTTTTCCAGCCACCTTGCTGGACTTGATCCAAAAGTCCTAATTCTTCAGCTATTTCTAGTTTCATTTTTTCATGTTCAGATAAAGCATCAAATAGCTTTTCTTTATTTTTAGATTCATTTGTTTTCATATGCTCTCCTTTTTCTAAATGGGATTTACTAGAGTATGTATCTATAAAACATATTTTATACACTAGGCCTTCACTTTTAGAAAAATTTTAATAATTTGAATTTTATACCAAAAATATAAAATGTTATATTGACACTTAAATCTTTTAATGATATAATATTAATCAATCTAATATAGTATCCATGTAGAGGCGCGGTAGTTATGAGTATGCATTTTGATTCTTGCAAGAGAACAGGATAAATGTAGAAAGGAAATATCGCCGAAGGATAAATAACTTGCATTATTTATTTCTGGTTGTATCGTTAACAGCTATACAACTGTCACTCTTTATTGTAAAATAAGAGTGGAGTGCTACTTTATCATTTTATCATTCTTATAGGAATGATACTTATAATGATTTTCGTAGCCAGCCTCTAAGTGCTGGTTTTTTTATTTATATTTTTTATTAAATCTTTAAAATCGAATACGTTTAAACTCAAGTTGCACTTATTATATGCCATGAATATTATGGTATAGACACTTATAACTACTAACTGCAAACTTAGTTTAAATGACTAAGTAAGTTATTATAATGAAACTCTAACGGAAGGATTGATATTATGACAATTTTTGAAGGAGCAGGCGTTGCTATTGTTACACCGTTTTATGAGAATGGAGATATTAACTTTGGTAAATTGGAAGAACTTATAGATTTTCAACTTCAAAACAGTACCGATGCTATCATTATCTGCGGTACAACTGGCGAGGCATCTACGATGTCTGATGACGAACATCTTGAATGTATTAAAGTGGCAGTAGACAGAGTTAAAGGGAGAGTGCCCGTTGTAGCCGGCACTGGGAGTAATGATACAAGACATGGTATTGAACTTACAAAAAGAGCTAAGACTCTAGGTGCAGATGCTTCTCTTCAAGTAACACCTTATTACAATAAGGCTACTCAAAAAGGCCTTATAGAACACTTTACGGCTATTGCAAAGGCTTCTAATCTACCTATGATCTTATACAGCGTACCTAGTCGTACTGGTGTAAATATCACTCCTAATACTGCTTATGAACTTTCAAAATATGATTTTGTAATAGGCCTTAAGGAAGCAACAGGTAACATCGCTCAAGTTGCTCAAATAGCTGCTAAATGCGGCGACAATCTTCCTCTTTATTCTGGAAACGACGATCAAATCATTCCTATACTTTCACTTGGCGGCAAAGGTGTAATCTCAGTATTATCAAACATTGCACCAAAGCAAACCCATGATATTGTAAAATTATATTTAGGCGGTCAAACAAAAGAAGCTCTTAAGCTGCAGCTTGACCTCGTTCCTTTAATAGAAGCTTTGTTTTGTGAAGTTAACCCAATTCCTGTTAAAGAGGCACTTAACCTTATGGGCTTTAATGTAGGCCCATGCAGATTACCTCTTTCAAGTATGGAAGAAAATAATATCGCTCAGTTAAAACAAGCGCTTGTTAATGCAAAGCTATTAGTTTAAACCTCGGGCAGAAAGGATGATGCACATGATAAAAGTATTAATGCATGGTTGCAATGGCAGAGTTGGGCAAACCATCTCACGAATCATATCACAACACGAAGGTATTCAAATCGTAGCTGGAGTAGATCCTTATTTAGAAGTTCCAAACGCCTTTCCTGTTTTTAGTCATATTCAGGAATGTAATATTGAGGCGGATGTAATTATAGATTTTTCTACAGCAAAGGCAGTAGTCCCTTTGCTTGAATACGCAAAAAACAAAAAAATACCAACCGTTGTCTGTACTACAGGCCTATCCGCCGAAGAAATCGCCTTTATACATGATATAAGCACTACAGTACCCCTATTCTTCTCAGCTAATATGTCTCTTGGCGTTAATTTACTCATTGCACTTGCTAAAAGAGCTACTGAGGTACTAAGTGATAGTTCTTTTGATATAGAAATTATTGAGAAGCATCACAATCAAAAAATCGACGCACCTAGTGGTACTGCGCTGGCCATAGCCGATGCTATTAACGAAACTTTAGATAACACCTATAGTTTTTGCTATGACCGCTCTACGGTACGCGAAAAAAGACCTAAAAAAGAGATAGGTATACACGCTGTTCGAGGTGGTACAATAGTGGGAGAACATGAAATACTATTTGCTGGAAATGATGAATTTATTTCTCTTACCCATCAAGCAACCTCCAAAGAAGTTTTTGCTGTAGGGGCAATTAAAGCAGCAAAATTTTTAGCCCATAAAGCACCAGGTCTTTATAATATGGAACATTTATTAGAGGCGTAATTTAAGAAAGAGCAGACTTGTTGATCTGCTCTTTCTTCTTTATATAAAGATTATTTGCATTGTATGAAGGTTCTTGGCAATAAGTCATTAAACACTATGTACCTTCTACAAAATTAATATTCCATCCCCGCTCTTCCTAGCATATCTTTTTGTGCAGGGTGCTTTATAGCTTTAACACAACTAATAGAGTCTGCTCTCTTTGCAATACACTCAGTCAGATTACGCCCAGTTAATACAAGCTCCATTTCATCCGGCTTATGGTCAATCAATTCACAAAGTTCTGTTTCTGCTATAATCCCTTCCTCTACAACATTAAGAATCTCATCTAATATTAAAACATCGCATTCGGCAGTATCCATTACTTTAATTGCAAAATTCAGAGCATTTTTTGTTTCGCTTCTCAGCTCTTCTTTTTCTTCTTCTGTAAGTGTCCATGTAAGTCCATGTTCTTTTTCAAAATGAAATACTTTAAAGTAAGGTTCTAAATCTCTAATAATTTTACATTCTCCCGCAAGATCATTTTTTAAAAACTGTATCATGATCACTTTATAATTATTGCCTACCGCTCTAATGCCAAGCCCCACGGCTGACGTTGTTTTACCTTTTCCATCTCCATAATAAACTTGTACAAGTCCATTTTTCATAGTTTTTCCTCCTTTACTCTATTATATAATAAAGTTTTGTCCAAATTGTTTAAAGTAATTCATTTTATCTTTATAATCTGGCATAATTTCTGCGATTTCCTGCCAAAACGCTTTACCATGATTAAAATGTTTTAAATGCATCACTTCATGTAAAACAATATAGGCTATCATTTCTTCTAAGGCACATAGTATTTTGACATTATAAGAAATATTTCCCTTTGATGAGCAGCTTCCCCATCTTGTCTTTTGATTACGAATAGTTATTTTGTTGTAGCTTACATGAATTAAATCCGCATAGTAGTCTGTAAGATTTGTTAAAATACTATCAGCTTGTTCTTTAAAAAACTGTTCAATAAGTCTTTCTGTTTCCTCACGGCTCTCTGGCTCTTTAAGCTTAATAATTAACTGATTTCCATCAACCACAACCCTACCTCTTAGCCACGGCTCCTTTATCTTGTAAATTTCTCTATATTCTCCTAAATACAAGATCTGATTCGTTACGCGCCAATCATGTTGCTTTTTATGCTGAGTCTTTTCTTGAACACGCTTTTCAATCCAAGACTGATGTTTTTGAATCAGTTTATTAATTTCCGATGTTTTTAAATAGTGCGGTACTTTTATAACAATATTTAGGTCATTATCTATATCAATCGCTACAGTTTTTCTCTTTTGTCTTATAATCTGGTACATATCTTTCTTTAACCCCTGCCCTGCTTATTTTATATTTAACTATTTCTATTATAACATATCTTTTATTTAAAGATGGGCTTTTCATTCTCGTTAGCATCCCACACAAAAGCAGAGCATGATATGCTCTGCTTTTGGCGGTTATTCAGCTGCTTCTTCTTCCTTGTTATTATTATCTGCAACTTCCATCTTTCCAATAGAAATCTCATAAGCTATTTTTGTAGTTGTTTCACCTGTTTCAAGCTTTTTCTGATAAATTCTGCTTTGAATTCTTCCCCATACTTTTATGTGGTCTCCTACTTTTAAATTCTCAGCAAACCTGGCATTTCTCCCCCATGTAATGCACGGAATGTAATCTGATTTATGATAAGACCGATTAACGGCAAGCAAAACATCTGTAATTTCCCGACCAAAAGGTGTCGTTCTATATACAGGTTCTTTGCACACATAGCCATTAAGATAAATATAGTTTTTATTTTTTAATAACTCTTGCTCTGAAACTTCTTTGGCTTCCAGAATAAATACTGTTAAAATAAGCCTGTTTTTACCGTCTTCATATTGATTGTAAGATCTAAACTGCCCTACAGTTTCTAATATCTTGCCTTGTATATTCCCTAAAGTCGGTAAGATACGCTCTGAAATAGTAACTGGTAAAATATCATAGGAATCACTTAACCTTGGCACCTCTAAATCAAAAGTATAGAACCCTTCTCCATATACTTTGTGACTAAATCTAATATCACTAACTACCTTCCCTATAAGCAGTACCTCGTTATTTTGTAGTATGTGTTCTACCATTCCCTACCCTCTCCTTATCCTCTATTTGTTCTTTAACAGTTTCATCTGTCAATATAATATCTATTCAAACTGGTACAACTTTATACCATGTTATAAACATTATTTTCTATAACAAATGTACTGGCATCAAAACCATATAGAATAAAGATAGCTGCCCCTGCTAATAATTCTTCAGTATACCGCGTTTTACCATATACCGGAAACTCTACAGGCATTGTAAATGTTCCCCTTTGAGTGGGCATACAAGTTTGTATACAGCATTGTATTTTAGTAACGCCTTCAGGATCTTTTTCTGCACTAGATAAAGAAATGTCTGCATCATTATGCCACCCATAAGTGATACATCCTTGTTTTTTTATATTATAAGTATCTGGAATGAGATAGCATTTACATTTAAAATATTTAAGAATTTTATGCTCAAAATAAAGTTTGTGATTTATAAAAGGTCTCTGGGCCATGAAATGATCAAATAGGACAATAATATCAAAGCTAAGATTTTTATAAAGATCATTTTCTATGCTATTTTTTTTAAACTCGATAATGAGCAGTTCTATTCTATCTTCTTTTTCTAAACATTCCACATAATTTTTTATAGATAGTGTTCTATTATTTTTGTAAATAATAGGTTTAGAGGGAGCAATGTGATGTATTCTAATACCTTGGCTTTTACTGATCTCATGAATATAATCAATCGTATCTTTTCCCATATCTAGTGTATTATCTACTCCAATTGTAATCATAGCTGATCTCCTTTAACTTTGATAGTGTACAAGTAGTTTTTACTATAAACTAATTTTTTATGTTTTGAGGGAATAAAAATATAATGTTTTAACATAATATAATCTCAAATTAAAAGTAAATATTTTTTATTTTTTTCACACAAAGTAGTATATGTTGATGTTATTTTCATATATTGTACTATATATTGTATATGCCTCTTGCAAACACATTAATTATATGGTAAATTAAAT
Organism: Cellulosilyticum sp. I15G10I2; assembly: GCF_900095725.1. Lineage (NCBI taxonomy): Bacteria > Bacillati > Bacillota > Clostridia > Lachnospirales > Cellulosilyticaceae > Cellulosilyticum > Cellulosilyticum sp. I15G10I2. Next base: position 74,677 of record NZ_FMMP01000025.1, on the reverse strand, counting down.
TAACTGTTATTTCCATGAATTCACGCTATATTAGAAGGAGATTATTAGATTATGATCAATTTAAAAGACCTTATTACCCGTTACTACACGCATTCTCTTGCCACAACACAACAAAGCGTTTATGATCTATTTACTTGGCATACTGTAGACGTAAAAATTACAGATTATAAAACTGGAAAAAGCATTGTACATATGGAGCATTTAGAGTTTCCTACCCATTTTTCTCAATCTGCATGCGACATTATTGCAAGTAAATACTTTAGAAAAAGCGGCGTTCCTACTGAATGCGGCCATGAAAATTCATTTAAGCAAATTGTTCACCGCATGGTCCATTTCTGGGTATGTTCGGCTTTTGATGAAGGCCTAATAGATGAAGCGTCAAAAGAGATTGTATATGATGAACTTGCTTATATGATGATTGCTCAAATGTGGGCACCTAATAGCCCTCAATGGTTTAATACAGGACTTAAATCAAGCTACGGTATTTCTGGCCCCAGTCAAGGCCATTATTACTTCGATCCTAATGTGAATGATGTTGCCCTCTCTGCTGATGCCTATACAAGAACGCAAGGTTCAGCTTGCTTTATAGTAAGTGTTCAAGACTCTCTTCTAGGTGAAAAATCAATCACTGATCAACTAGCTATAGAAACCAGACTTTTTAAATACGGCTCTGGTGTAGGATCTAATTGGTCGAGTATTCGTGCTAAAGGCGAAACACTCTCAGGCGGTGGCAAATCTTCTGGACTTATGAGCTTTCTCAAAGTATTTGACCGCAATGCAGGCGCTATCAAATCAGGGGGAACCACAAGACGGGCTGCTAAAATGAATATCTTAAACATTGACCATCCTGAGATTGAGGATTTTGTAAATTGGAAGTCTCACGAAGAAGATAAAGTTGTGGCTTTAGGGAAGATGGGTTATGATACGCACTTTGACGGTGAAGCATATGAAACTGTTTCTGGTCAAAACGCTAACAACTCCGTACGCGTAACGGATACTTTTATGGAGCAGATTTTTGATGAAGAAACGCCTATTAGTCTCACTAACCGCCTAGATGGTTCTTTATCACATACTATTTCTGCCAAAGTACTCTACGATCAAATCGCGAAGGCAGCATGGCGCTGCGGTGATCCTGGCATTCAATTTGATGATACCATTAACGCATGGCATACCGCACCAGCTGGTGAAGACGGCAATACTTTCGCATCTCATAATCGCATTAATGCAAGTAATCCTTGCTCTGAATATATGTTTCTGGATGATACAGCTTGTAACCTAGCAAGTATTAATATATTAAAATTTTATAATGCTGACTCCAATACCTTTGACCTAGAAGGCTATAAACATTGTATTAAAATGACTCAAATTGTTTTAGAAGCTACTATTCATCAGGGGCAATTTCCAACACCAGATATCGCTCGCAGATCCTATCACTTTAGAACAACTGGTCTTGGGCTTACTAATCTTGGTGCATTATTTATGCTGATGAAATTCCCTTATGACAGTGAAGAAGCGCGCAATATCGGGGCTAGCCTTATGAGTATTTTGACGGGTTATTCGTATTATGTTTCTTCATTATTTGCTAAGGAAATAGGTCCTTTTACTTATTTTGAAATCAATAAACCTTATATGATGAAAGTCATGCGCAACCATGCAAAATGCAGCGCCTATAGCGATACCGACTGCTTACTTGAGGGACTTAATTACTCACCGGTTGTTATTTCCCACGACTTACTTCTGGAGTTAGGGTTATCTGACATGAGCCAGACTATTAAAGAAATATGGCAAAACACCTTAACTGCTGGTGAGAAATATGGCTTTAGAAATGCACAAGTTTCAGTCCTTGCACCTACTGGTACTATTGCTTTTGCTATGGACTGTGCAACAACTTCTTCCGAACCTTTTTTCAGCCATGTGGCTTACAAAAAGCTTGTGGGTGGTAGTAGCATGGAGATAGTCAATCCAATTATCTCTGATGTATTAAAAAAATTGGGCTATAATACTGTTGAAATTAAAGATATTTTAGACTACATCTTAAAAAAAGAGCACAAAGAAGGTTATGAACAAATTGCGGATGGCAAAATCGAAGGGGCACCTCACCTAAAAAAAGAACACTATGCTATTTTTGATACAGCAAATAAGTGCGGTACCGGCAGTCGTTACATCGCCCCCAGCGGACATGTTAAAATGATGGCTGCTCTTACACCTCATGTATCGGGCGCTATTTCAAAAACGGTTAATTTACCACAAGAAGCAACCGTCAAAGATATTGCTAAAATTTATCATCTTTCATGGAAACTCGGCGTTAAAGCTATTGCTTTATACCGTGATGGGTGTAAATCTTCACAGCCGCTTAATACGACTATTAATGATCAGACAAATACTCAGCTTCAAAATCTAACTTATAAAGAACTTCTTGATTATGCGGAGAAAAAAGTGCTCGCATCACAATCACCACTTAGAATCAAACCGATTGGTATCAGAAAAGCGCATGTCCATGAGGCTGAAATCGCGGGTCTCAAACTTTATATTACGGTTTCCTTTTATGATAATGGTAAACTTGGTGAAATTTATGTATCAGCCGGCAGACAAGGCTCCTTAGTGAAAGGTTTATTAGACAGCATTTCTACCACTGTTTCTGAGATGCTTCAATATGGTGTACCAGCTTCAGATATTGCAAGTATGTATCGGGGTCAAAAATACGAACCGAGTGGTTTTGTGTATGGCCACCCCTATATTAAAATGGCGGATTCAATTTCCGATCTTATTAGCAAAATTATTGATATTGAGTTAGGTGATTTTTCATATTGTCAAGTTAAACCCTTAGCCTCTATGACCCCAACACCACAAGATATGCCTTCTAACAGCACAAAAATTTATGGTGAAACTTGTCCCTCATGTAAAAGTGAGAGACTGGTTAAAAACGGCACCTGTAAGGTCTGCATTGAATGTGGTACAACAACTGGCTGCAGTTAAACAAGGAACTTTTTTCCAGTTTTTGCATATTATAAATTAGGCATTTTATTTGACACCTTGTGATACTATATCAAAGAGAGGCGAGTATACAAAATGAATATCCCTAATAATGATCTCATAAAAACTTTAAAAAAAGAACTTACTTTTTCTATCGTTGATGCAAATTATAACTTGTTAACGCCTGAAATATTAGCCCTTAGTAGGCAGCTAGATGATTTAATGAATCCCCTATTTAAAAGTCAACTTGAATCTTCCCCGATCTCAAATCCCATTAACTTCTAAAAGGTTGTAAGAGCTTAGCTCTTACAACCTTGACTTATTTTAGGGTGTTATTTTATGCTGTCTGCCCTCAAAATCAAGTTTGTAGGGTTGATCTGTTATAACAAGTTTTGAGATTGGGACAATTTTATAGCCTTTTTCCAGAATACCTTTTATAATAGGTTCTAACGCCTGTGCTGTGTACTTAGAGTCATTATGCAGCAAAATAATAGAACCTGGTCTTAAGTTTTTATGATTAAGTACTTTGTCTATAAGGGGCGAAAGTCCGTATTCCTTCCAATCTAAGGAATCAACATCCCATTGAATAACATGATAGTTACATTCCTTGGCAGCTTCAATAACTGTGTTATTATATTCCCCATATGGCGGCCTATAAAGATTCGTTTCTTTGCCTACTACTTCTTTTATGATCTGATGCGCTGCCATAATATCTTTTTTAATAGCCTCTTTACTCATATTATTGACATGAGGATGCTTATCTGAGTGATTAGCTATATCATGTCCAGCAGCTGCAAACTTTTTGACTGCATCTGGATATTTACGTACCCAGTCTCCCACAATAAAAAAAGTCGCTTTAACATTATATTTATCTAAGATAGCAATCAACTGATCCGTATCATCAGCACCCCATGCAGCATCAAAGGTAAGTGCTACTAGTTTTTCACCATTTGTATTGACACAATAAATCGGAAGTAATTTATTATCAGCTGCATAATAAATAGAATGATTAAAAACAGAGCTAATAAGTATCCCTACAATAAAGCCTAGAAGATAAGGTTTTTTCCGCAAAGTATATTTCATCATGTTCCTCCTTACGTTAGTTCCATTAATAGACTACACATGACCTTATTTTTCTCATTTCGATATATTTTATACATATTATTGAAGCGCCCAACAGCCTCCACCCAGCGGCTTTAAAATATTAAAAATAGCTAGATCCTTTTTTTTAGCTTCAAAAACAACATCTGCTCGGGAGATATCAGATGCTTCTATACATTTTATAAACTCCGAATAATCTTCTTTAGTGATATAGTCCGCATGTGAAATTGAATTAAAATTGGGTTTGCCACTTGATAAATGATATTTATCTGGTGGATAACCTTTGATAAGTTTACTTATTTCCATCTCAGTACTCGGATTGCACCGATCATGGTGAAAATCATATACCCACTTTAATCTATGTGGTTCACAAAAAGCACATACATCATATGCGGTATAGGTCTTATCATCATTCTCAATAGATATTAGACTTGTATCAATCGCCTTAAGATTTTGTTTAAACCGCTTGAGTGCTTCTTTTTTATTACCATAACCGCCTCCTACATGAATAACAACATTACTTCCGTTTACCGCCTTAATCCATGCAGTCTGGGTATTGATCTCTTCAACTGAGCGTTTAACCACATCACTTTTGGGGCTTGATAATACATTAAACTGGCTCGGATGAATACTCAGCCTCAAATTATATTTTTCCCTCAGAAATCTTATGTTTTTAAAATGATTACACATCTCTTCATTATTAAGTACAATTTCTTCATATAAATGTTTTATATAGGGTTCAGTACAAAAAGGGATTAAATCCGAAGATACACGGTAAACAAAAATGTTATGAGCAATATTATAATCTACAATCTCTCTAAATAGTTTTATATTATGCCAAATCACTTGCGAAATTTTATCTTTTTCTTTATGCTGTACAGTACTTAACCTATAGGTCCTAAAAGATGTATTGAGCGCAAGATTAATACAAGCATACCCTGCTCTTATTTGTGTCTTATAAATAGTCATTATTAGTTTTATCCTCTTTTTTTGTGTTTTATATAGAGAAACAACATATAAACTTGACTTATACATCACTATAAAGTTGTTTCACAGAATGATTTCACATCACCTATTATTGGGAATAACTAAAATTTAAAGATGTGAAATCTATATGAAAAGTAATATTACTAAAGCTATTATCTACATTTATACATAAGTCATACATAAATAGTGACAAAAAAATAAGAGCTCCTCTTTAAGGAACTCTTATTTTTAGATAACTCTTTTATAACCTATTATAGGGTCGTCGCCTCTTTGCCAAATAGGCACTATACATACCGACTTGCCCGGTACAGGCGCATGAATAATTTTATCATTTCCAATGTAGATAGCTACATGTCTTACAGAACCTCTGCCATAGAATACCAGATCTCCTGGAAGAAGCTCTGCGCGCTCTACTTGCTTGCCGTTTGATTTATATTGATCACGGGAGCTTCTTTGTAAACTCACGTTAAAGTTTGCATAAATTTGTTGTGTAAATCCCGAACAATCTACACCTGTTTGTAAACTTGTTCCACCGCTTCTATAAGATAGTCCAATAAATTGTTTAGCATAATTAACAACTTCTTCCCCTTTGTTAATCGCCTTTATTTCTGGCTGAACAATAACTTCTTGTGTTTGACTGTCATCTTGTTCATTACTTTGTACTTGCAAATATTGTTTTTGTATGTAAACCAACTCATTACCTTCAATTAAAATACCATAATAATCATCTACTGTTTCTACTATAGCAAACTCTTCACCGGCAGCTAAATAACCTGCTGGTTTTGCTTCTTCACTTGGTACTTCATAAGCTAAAGTTCTTTCCGTAACTAGTCCTTTATCAAGGTCTGCTGCCCATATGTTTGAGGTGAAAATCGTAAATATTGCAGATACTGTTAATATACACCTTAATATGCCTTTTTTCACTTTTACTTACCCCCAGTTAGTTGTCTATTATGTATTCTCTATGTATTTAATCTTAATAATTATTACAAAATTATTATAAACTATAATCAATTATGTGTCAACTACTGGTTGTCCTATTCATATTTGGTTTAAATTAATTTATTATTTAAACAATATTCATTAATTTAATACTCTTTTCATGCCAATAAGTGGTTTGCCATAATGTAATGCACTCATCTTTATACCGGATTTTGCATCACTCGCATGTATAATCTGACCATTTCCAGCGTAAATAGCTACGTGGTCAATCCTTTTTCCATTTGAGCCATAAAATACAAGATCTCCTGGTAATAAATCTTTTTCACTTACACGATAGCCATTAGCTGCATATTGCGCTCTTGAACTTCTCTCAATATTGACACCGAAATGCCTCATGATTTGTTGTGTAAAGCCTGAACAATCTACACCATTTGTAAGACTATTACCGCCAAACACATATCTGCCTCCTAAAAACCTCCTAGCATAAGCTACAACTTCTTCTCCTCTATTCGTTTCTTGTCCTTTTACCTGAGGGGCACTTTGAGCTGCTGGCTCTGTTTTTGTATAAGGCAGAACATCTAATCCATCTTCTTCTAATTGGCTTTTATAAATATAACCTTCTTGATCATTCACTTTAATTTTATAAAAATCATCTTGTCTTTCTAAAACTAATACAAGCTGCCCCTTCTCAAAGAACCCTATAATATCCGCTATAGGTGAGGCTTCTTCTCTAAGTTTAGTTTCATCCGCTGTAGTATATGCAAGTTTTCCAACTAAGTCAATATCTTCTATGTTTATTACTTTTTGTATGTTTTCATCTGACGCTATTATGTACGCTTCATCTTGCTTCGCTATTATCTTAACGAGGTCTCCTTTTTCTAGAGGTATGAATGTCTCCTCAGAGCTCTCTTCGGGATCTGTCTCCGCTACGTCCTGTACTACTCTTACTTCAACATCATTTTTTAATGTCCCATATACTGCCGCATTAGCCGTCCCCATAACCGACATTGATACAATCCCCATGATCAGTATTTTATTAAGTCTCATTGTATACCTCCTAATGCATTTTTATTAGTTATTAATAACATATTTAAATTATTAACTATTTGTTACAAACTTATTATATATTTTTTCAGAGTGTTTGTCAATAAATGTATTCCCATTTTTTTTACAAAAAACCTGCTAAGAAAAATCAATAGTTTCTGAGCAGGTTTTTGCATACAAATAAGCCAGCATAATCTACATTTTATCCCAGCTTAGTTATTTTATAGTATTTTACTTCTATTTAACTATAAGATTCTTTGACTCGTGCATAATAAATTCTTAGAAACTTATTCAAACCTGCCATTTTTGCCACTTTGCTTGCTTTTCCTTCGGTCTCTTTCTTTATCATAAACTTATAAACTGCATCTTGCTCTAGTTTAATACTTTTTGGACATTTCATTACTCATATCCTGTCTTATTCAATGTTGATGATCCACGTTTTGAAATCCTTCGTTGTATTCCTGTAAACTGACCTGATTGATAGGGCGGGGCATCTATTCCAGCATATGCTATTAATGCTTTACCACTATGAAACCGTTTTACATCCCCTATTTCTCCAATTAATCGTGGGGCTAAAACTTCTCCTACACCGCGCAGCATTCTTATTACTTCATACTCTTTTAATGTCTTTGCTAATACTTACATTTGTAATAATATTATAAATAGAGTCTTTTGGATTTCTCGAAGAACTCTCACTGATTCCAATACTAACATTTTTGTCGATGGGGCATTGGAGTCTAACGTTGGGATACCTTGCTGAGCTAAAGCATAGATAGTTAATGCTTTGCTTTCGCTTTGATGGTATCCTTTATTTTTCGCCCAGGTTTTATAACTGTTAATAAACTGTTTTTCACTTTTATTTGTAATGTTATCATAGTGCCAATACTTTTCCACAAAGTCACACAGTTTATCTTTCTCTGGTTTATCCGAACGGTTTTTTAACAGAGATTTTATTCTTGGCATTGTATAATCTATCATATGTGTCAATGCTTGTTTACTTTCTATACATAATTTTATGTAGTGAGTATACTGACGTCCAAGAATCGTAATTGTATATATGTTTCTTCGCTCATTTCCTGACTTCTTAAATGAAACCAATAATCCAATCCATAATTAGCAATCTTTATTGCATCTAGCTATCTGTTTTTCCTTTACGCAAAACAGCACTTGCATACTTCTTCACCACTAATGGATTAATTACAGCTATAAAAAATCCTTGAACTTTTAAAATGGCCAACACTGGAAGATGATAATCTCCTGTGGCTTCCATCACTATCCTGACTTCATCATCTAATCTTTCAATCATCCTTACTAACTCTGATAAATCCTTTTCTGTATGACTTATTTCAAAAGGTTTACTTATCACTTCTCCATAGGGTTTTAGAATACACACTGTACTTTTGCCCTCAGAAATATCAATCCCTACGCTAATCTTATACAACCTCCAATATAAGATTAGTAATTGTCTCTACCTCCACTTACTACCATTCATTTTGGTTCGTTACACGAAAGCCACTATTGGTTTCAACCTGCTTAATCGAATGCTTATATTAAGGGATATCTAACAGTTTTTATGACGGATGTGGTTAATCCAAAAAGAGCCCTGCTAGACCAATTACCCCCTTAATTATAATAAAAATAAGTGCAGCTGTCTTATCAGGTATACAGACCTAACAACTCCACTTTTATAGTACCAAAAGATGCCCTCATAAACTTTCACGTTTAGAAGGGCATCTGCACACCTTGTAATTAATTTTGATATCATTTTTTTAGTATTAATCATCCCTATGCTTTATTTTATCAAGCAAGTGAATGACTAATTATTTTTATGCTCGTAAATAATCGCTTATGACAGCTCTTTCAATCCTAATTCCTTTAAGAATTGATTGTGGAGTGCTTTAGCATTCGTTATTTTATCTTCAATTAAACTAAGCTCTTCATTTACTTTATTAACGTCGATGATTTCTTCTTCAATAGCTGTGTTTACATATCTCGAAATATTCAAGTTGAAATCATTCTTTTCAATTTCTTTCATCGAAACACGGCGAGAATATTTTATATCATCTTCTTTTCGACATTGATACGTCTCAACTATTTTATTAATATGTTCTGGTAATAAAACATTCTGACGCTTGCCTTTTTCATAATAGTCAGCTGCATTGATAAATAATACATCATCAAATTTCTTACATTTTTTAAGAACGAGAATGCAAACAGGAATACCAGTAGAGAAGAACAGGTTAGCAGGTAGACCAATAATGGTATCGATATTCCCATCCTTCAGAAGCTTTGTTCTAATTCTCTCTTCAGTACCACCACGGAAGAGAACACCGTGCGGAAGAATAATTGCCATTGTCCCCTCATCACTTAAAAAGTGAAAGCCGTGCAATAAGAATGCAAAATCAGCTGCAGATTTTGGTGCAAGGCCATAACCTTTAAAGCGAAAATCTTCTGCCAATGTATCAGTTGGCTCCCAACGATAACTGAAGGGTGGGTTTGCTACAATAGCATCAAATTCAAGTTTTTTAGCAGGGTTCATTTCATTTAAAATATCCCAATCATTCAGAAGTGAGTCTCCATGAAAAATCTGGAATTCTGAATCTTTTAATCCATGAAGTAACATATTCATACGTGCAAGATTGTAGGTAGTAATATTTTTTTCCTGTCCGTATATCTGTCCAATAGAATTTGCTCCGAGCTGTTTTCTTACATTTACGAGAAGCGATCCAGAGCCACAAGCAAAATCAAGCACTCGTTTAAGCTGTTTCTTTTTCCCTGTACTTGGGTCTTGACTATCCAGCGTAACGATTCGAGAAAGAATCGTTGAAATTTGTTGGGGCGTATAAAATTCTCCGGCTTTTTTACCTGATCCAGCAGCAAATTGCCCAATCAAAAACTCGTATGCATCCCCTAAAATATCACCATCATTAGGAAACTCAGAAAGTCCCTCAGCGATTTCAGTAATGATAGAACACAACATAGTATTACGAGAATCATAAGTCTTCCCAAGTTTGTCAGAATCAAGGTTTACCTCTGAGAATAATCCACGAAATGTACTATCAAAAGATTCATTTTCTATGAATTTAAAACCCACTTGCAATGTCTTCAAAAGGTGATTATTCTGTGTACGAGCTAACTCATAAATATTACTCCAAAGGTAATGTGGTTTGATTACAAAATGAACTTTTCGACGCATTTGCTTCTCAAAAGTGGTTATCTGATCTAAATTGTTACTATACCAAAGTACGAGTGGTGTTAACTTTTTTGATTCTAACAACACATGATGTTCATCAATCATCATTTCTTTCACTTGTTCTTTCAATTGCTGTTTATGAAAATAATTCACTACCTGTTCTTTTAACATATCAATTTTCTCATCTTGCTTGTAAGTAGCATAGATGTTATTTATTTCTTCCTCACATTGCGCGTAATCACTCCCAAGTTCTTTCTTCGCAGCTTCCTCATAATTATCAGAAAGGTATCGCAAGAAAAGAAATGATAGCATATAATCACGGAAGTCGTCCGCGTTCATAGCTCCCCGCAGTTTATCGGCTATTCCCCATAGTGTAGCTCCTAATTGTTTTTGTTGATTATCGTTCAAAGTTAACACCTCTATTCCTCTCCGAATAATTCAGAATTAAATTTATAAGTTTCCATAAATCCATTTATAATTTTTCTGAAAATCTCCTTATTATCATCAACCATTTCAACAGGGTCGAACAAAGAGTAATTTCCATGGCTTAACAAATTCGTCATTCGCGCATGTATAGATCCATCCAAATCATCACTTTCTTGCTTAATACAAGCTGAAAATTTATCAAAGCCATGAAAGGACGCCGTTTTTTCAAGTATATTTCTTAGTATATTAAAATGATACGTGTACAATTTCCCTGAATCTGCTGCACTTTTCAATTCTTTTAACAAAGCAACATGGTGAAAAAATGGTGTATCACCAGTAGTCCGTGTTATATATTTCCCTTTTTCTTTATTAAAACTCAAGAAGCGACTCTCTGTGTCTGCTCTTTTCAATTCATTATACATTATGTTGTAAAATAACGCATGATGCGTAGAAATAACTGTTTTAGCGTTACTATTTCTAATGAGTTCTGCGAGTTGACATGCTACAGCTACAACATTATTATCATCAAGTGACGAAATCGGGTCATCTATGTAGATGTATTTAACCCAATTATATGAAATGTCTTCTAGCGTTACCAGTTGGACTATTGAAAGAAAAAAACACCAAATAAAAATAATCTCTTCACCTCGAGATATTTTTATATCGTTGATAATTTCTGTTCCTTCTCGAGTTCGGATTTCTCGTGAAAAGCTAATGTATCCATCATCATAATTAATAGTAAAATTAAAATCAGCATGTACTTTTAAAAATTCTCGAATACGTGTATCCATTTCAAGCTCTCTTAGCCCATCAAAAAAACGAGAATTTTTATTAAAAAGTAATCGCCTGTCTGTATCCGTGTCTAAATCGTTATGCCAAGTAAACAGATCCTCCGTAAAGGCATTATAATATAAAGTGTCCCGAGTTCTTTCTCCACTACTTCTAATTGTTTTTTTACCTAAATCTCTAAATTCACCAGAAAGTCTAGTTTTTCCAGTTCCATTATAAGCAAAAATGAGAAAGTATTTCTTAGTATCCGATGTGTCAGCAGTGCCTAATGTATCGCGTATGTTTCTGGCTAACCTTTTTAAATTGGGAAAGCTTTTATTGCTCATTCAACCACCTCCTGAGTAGATGGAAATAAACTTTGTATTAAGGCTTTTTTGTGTTGTTTTAATGCTTCTATATTTTCATTTTGAGCAGATATTAAATCATCAATACTTGATAGGCAATCTGCTATTTTTTGTTGTTCGTCAATAGAAGGTAAGACAATAATAAGTGATTTAATAATTTGTAAGTTTAATCCACCACGTCCGCCATCGCCTTTAGAAAGTTGTCTTAATTCATAATATCTATTATCTAAATTGTGGTATAGAAAATTACTGTCAAATACCATTGAATTAGGAAAAATGGCCGCAATAGATTGATTAACGCACAGTTCAACCATATTCATTGCAACAGTACCACGTGTTTTCCCCTGACCAGCTAATCCTATCAATACGCATTGATTAGGTATTAATTTAGTGCTTGATTTTTTTAGTCCGATCTCGGTTATTCTTCCTGAAACTTCATAAACTTTTTTTTGATTAAGTTCACCGGAACTCATCCACCTAATTGAACCGTTCCAATACTCTGGCTCTAAAGTGCTTGGCGTTCCTCCAGCAATTATATTATCTGAAATTTGACCTATAGTTTTAATTGACCAATGTCCTAGATTTCTAAACTCAGGAAATCTCCATTCGGGAACAGTTTCACCATCAGCAGGGAATAACTTTTGCATTAATCCTTTTTTATGGTCTTTAAGCGCCAGAAGCTTTTCATTTTCGGCCCTTATTAGATCATCAAGAGAGGAAAGGCAGTCTGCAATTTTTTGTTGTTCACTAAGTTTAGGTATCGCAATAGGCATTTTCCATAAATACTTATTATCAACACTTAAAGCACCGTTAGCTCGAGCACCTACTGTAATATATTTTCTTAACCATTTACCATGATAGTTTGAACTAAACAAATGGTTAAAAAATTGTGGAGAACTTTCTTTATGAACAATCCTAAAACATGTAAATATGCTATTAGGTAACGCCGCTTTATCGTATCCCTGAAGCATGGCTATATAACCTTCAGGATATAGTTTTGTGGCACTCTTGTTGTATGCAAAATCACCATTTTGAATCACATAATAATTCTTATATGAATTTCCTGCAATTTCTCTACCAAATTTTTCAGTTTGTGGTATTAGACCAACACCTGAGGTAACGCTCATCAGAGTATAGCTATCTTCACCAGCTCTATCTTCCACTGATACAGATAACGACCCAAATGTAGTAATGTCCCACTTATCATCATCCTTAAATTCTATGAACCGTAATTTTGGAATCACTTGTTTTTTGCTTTTACTCATATGCTTTTAACCCCACAATCTCACGTCCACCTGCTAATTTTTTCAGAAGTGGAATCAAATCACCCATCAGTTCTAGTTCTTTCTTGGTTCTATCCCTCCAACCAAGGTCAAGCGGTTCAAGAAGGTCGCTTAATTTTTCGCCATCAAATATCATACGTCCAATAATTTCATCAACAAATGATTTTAAATTAACGGGCTCAAGCCCGTGTATGGATGCAATTTTAACAACCTCTTTCACGGATTTTTCTTCTTTGAATTTTTGATATCCAACTCTTATAGCCTTTTCATCCAAGCCCTTGCCAGCTTCTAGGGTATCGATATATTCTTCAATATCTTTTCTTTCTTCCATCAAGTTAGAAGTAGAACATATAAGATCAATTAATTCTTTTTTAGTCATTTTTTCTTTCTTTGGTACATCAGGTTGCGTGTACTTAGAAATCAGTGACATAATATAATCATAATCAATTATGGCCGAGGAAAATAGAACAAACTCAAAATCGAGCTGTTCAATTTCCGGCAACTTATGGTCTATATCTTTTCCTTGCTGTGACTTTAACTGTTGTGCCGTTTCAATATACACTCCACGGAATGCACGTAAAGTATCTTCTGGTAATAATTTATCTATCTTCGTAGCTTGTTCCTCTTTTATATCGGTATATTGATCAAGTTGTGTTTTAAGCCGTTGCACTTCTTTGAATTTATCAATAAACTCTGCGCGTGCTGTATCACCTTTTAAATTACTTACCTTTTCCGGTTTACATTCTAATCCTTGAGATTCCATGAATTTTTCAAGAGTCAATACGGCTTTTTCAAGTTTTTCAACAATAATTGGAGCTGGGTCAACAAGCCAAATTTCCTTAACCTTTTCGCTATTTTCTTTGCCTGAGAATAACTTTATGGCGTAATTAATCTCATCTTCATGACCTCTAAAATCTATTATGTTGCCATAAGGTTTAGTAGGATTTAAAACACGATTCGTTCTTGAAAACGCTTGTATTAAGCCATGATGTTTCAAATTTTTGTCTACGTATAGGGTGTTCAAATATTTTGAATCAAACCCTGTTAAAAGCATATCTACAACAATCGTAATATCAATTTTATTTTCGTGTGAATAATCTGTATTTGTATATTGCTGATCTTTGATACGCTTTTGAACATCTTGATAATATAAGTCAAACTCATTTATACTGTGGTTTGTGCCGTATGCGTCGTTGTAGTTTTTAATAATTTTTTTAAGCGCTTCTTTTTTCATGTCTGGTTCTTGTTCATTATCAAGTTTTTCCTGAACAAGGTCTTCTTGAAGTTGTTTCACATCTTTGTCACCCTCGGCAGGTGGAGAAAAAACACAAGCAATATTAAGAGGCATAAAGTTAACGTCTTTCTTTTTTCGTTCTACTTGTAGTTCCTTAAATAATTCATAATATTCAATTGCATCATTAATACGCGCTGTAGCAAAAAGAGCATTGTAACGTCTGTTGTATGTTGCTGCATCATGTTTTGCTAGAATAGCTTCAGTAACTGCTTTTTTGCTGATTGTTGAGTCTGCTTTTGCTGCTTTCTTAACATCATCAGGCTTAAAATAATCAATATGAAACCTAAGAACATTACCATCATCGATGGCATTTGTTATTGTATAAGCATGTAACAGTTGTTGAAAAACATCATCTGTAGTTCTATAAGAACCAATAGTTCCATCAATTTGCTTGTAGGTTGAGTTTTCTTCAAAAATAGGCGTTCCAGTAAAACCAAAAAGTTGAGCCTTTGGAAAAAAACTCTTTATTGCGTCATGGTTATCGCCGAATTGGGAGCGGTGGCATTCGTCAAAAATAATTGCAATACGTTTGTCACTAAGTTTCGTCAAACGTTCTTTATAGGTTAATTGGCCCTTTTTCTTTTTCTCTTGGTTCCTTTTACTATCTTCATTGAGAGCAAGCCCAAGTTTTTGAATAGTGGTAACAATGACTTTATCCTTATAATCATCAGAGGTAAGTCGTCTAACTAAACTTTCAGTATTTGTGTTTTCTTCAACACATCCTTCTTGAAACTTATTAAACTCTAAACGAGTCTGTCTATCAAGGTCTTTTCTATCTACGACAAATAAACACTTTCCAATTTCTGGATTATCCTTCAAAAGTGTAGATGTTTTAAACGATGTTAAGGTTTTGCCACTTCCAGTGGTATGCCAGATATATCCATTTCCTCGGTTTTGTGCAATGCAATCCATTATTGCTTTAACAGCATAAATCTGGTACGGGCGCATAATCATTAACTTTTGCTCACTTACCACAAGTACCATATATCGGCTAATGAGCTGACCAAGTGTACATTTTGGTAAAAAGCTATCTGAGAATTCATAAAGGTTCGTTATTTTATCATTTTTTTCGTTGGCAAACTCATATATTGGTAAAAATCTTTCATCTGCATTAAAGCAGAAGTGTTCCTTGTGATTATTTGCAAAATAATACGTTTTTGTTTCATTACTCACGATGAATAGTTGCATAAAGCAAAGGAGTGAGTTGGTGTAACCATTTCCTGGATCGTTTTTGTAATCAACGATTTGCTCCATTGCTTTTTTAGGCGTAATAGTAAGTGATTTTAATTCCACTTGAACAACAGGAACACCATTTATGAGTATAATAACGTCATATCGATGGTTGCTATTATCTGTGTTAATTCGTAGTTGGTTTATCACTTCAAATTCATTTTTGCACCAATCTTTAATGTTTACAAGCGTATACTGCAGAGGCGTATCATCATCTCGTTTAAATGTATTAATCTCTCGTAACGTTTTGGCTGCAGTGAACACATCTGCAGTGATAATACTATCTCTTAAGCGTGCAAACTCAGAATCGCTTAACTTAACACGATTTAGTTTCTCGAAGTGCTGTTTAAAATTAGCCTCAAGAGAAGCTTTATCTCTAATGTCGTCGCGATACGTGTATTTTAAGTCTTTAAGTTTCTCAATAAAAGCTGACTCTATATGCTTTTCTGCTTTCATCATCTGACTCCTCTCATAACAACTTAGAATTTACATCCTTGGATTATCATCAATTTTTGTTCCTTAAAGTTCATTTCTTAAGTGCTTCTATTAGATCTAGTTCTATTTTTTTCCCTTTACATAATTCAATCAACGCATGCCTTGCAATTCTATTTGGCTTTGTACGACCATTTTCCCATCTATTTACAGAAGTAAATCCAACATGGAGTTCTCGTGCAAGACCCTCTTGTGAAAGCCCTAAATCTAAACGTATCTTTTTTACAACTTCATTTAATTCCATATAGATAACACCACCTATAAACTGTTTAAATTACAGACCCATACAAATTAGAGTATAGCATAAGCTATAGCATTTTTCAATTTCGAAAGCACCCTATTCTACCATAGTAGCAAATGAAAAAACCGCCTCATAATTAATACAAAGCGGTTTTTATACGTATTCAGTTTACCTTTGACCCTCAGTTCACAAGTTGTCCTTATGACCACTTGTATTTTAGCCTTCAGTTCTTTTCAATTGACTTATTTCACGCTAAATTTAAAAGTTGTGGCGCTTGAATAAGTATCTCCTTTTTTAAGCAGTACATCTTCTTTAAAAACTTCATTATACCCTATAGGTAACTTTTGCGTCTCGAAGCATACACCATAGTTAGGTTTTTGTATTTTACCATTCGATAATTTAATAGGTTCATTGGCATAATTCATCGTATACATCACGACACCTGGCTCAGTCGTAAATATCTCCATACATCTTTTTGAAATAGGGTCATAGAATTCCACAGCTTGATGATTGTCATTTAGCAGCCATGGATGATCATAACCATTGCCATACTTTAATTGTATATCATCTTGATGAATATCTCGTCCAATAGGCTTTCTTGTTTTAAAATTAAAGGCTGTATGTTCATCTACACTAAGCAGTTCCCCATCAGGTATCAGCACCTCATCTAATTTGCATATTTTATCTGCATTAATAGAGACTTCTTGATCCAAAACAGATCGCTTCGCATCCCCCGAAAGATTAAAATAAGCATGATTCGTAAGATTTACAATCGTATCTTGATCGGTTTTTGCTTTATATTCAATAGTTAGTTCATTTTCATTATTAAGCTTATAGGCTACTGTTACTTCTAAATTACCCGGAAAGCCCTCTTCGCCATCCTTACTCAAATAAGTTAACTTTAAAATAGCTTCATTTTTGGTAACTTCTACTGAAGCTGTCCATATTTTTTTGTCAAATCCTTTAATGCCTCCATGTAAAGTGTTGCCGTTATTATTTTTAGCAAATGTATAGACTTTATCATTAATCGTTACTTTTGCATCATATATTCTCCCAGCTACGCGACCAATTAAAGCATTGAAATAGCCTGGGTTTTCTTCATAAGTCTCCATATTCTCCCAGTTAAGAAGAACATTCTCAAAACTACCTTCCTGATCCGGCACTAAAATTTTTGTAAGGATACCGCCTAAACTTAAAATTTCTACTTGCATGCCTTTGTCATTAATAAGTTGATAAACAGTAACTTCCCTGCCACTGCCAAAAGTCACTTTAGCATTTTGTATCTCCATCTCAAAACCCCTTTTCCTGAATATTAATAGACTGCCTATAAATTATCATATCAAATATTATGAATTTTTTCCACAACTTTCTCTTATAATAAGTCTAGTGGGAATTAATGTTTTTTTAGAAATCTTCCGGCCGCTTTTTAGTCTTTCAGCAAGTATCTCTACAGCTGTATCTCCCATAAAATCTGTATAAACCTTAATCGTTGTAAGCGATGGTGTCAGAAACTGCGCCGTATAAATATCATCAAATCCTATAATACTTATATCGGTTCCTATACGTAATCCTTTCTCTGATGCAGCCTTATAAGCGCCAATCGCCATAGGGTCACTCGCAATAAAAAAAGCAGTTAATCCTTGCTGTTTTTTAAGAGCCTCATGCATGAGATTATAGCCATCTTCTGGTGTAAAACTTCCCTTTAACATATGGTTCTCATTAAATAGATTCTTTTCTTTCATAAAATCTTTATAAGTTTCTTCGCGGTAATCTTTTATCATATCTTTTTTGTCATTAATATATTCTGATCCCCCAATATAACCAATAGCCCGGTGCCCCAATGCATAAAGATAACATAGGGCATCTGTAACTCCATTTTTATAGTCCGTAACAACGCTGTCATATCTAACCTCATCTGGTGAGGAATCTATAAATAGAATATGCTTAGAGAATTTATCCAAAATTTGGACCTCATCTTGTCCAAATTTACCAATAGCAATTAAGCCATCCAACTCTTTAGAGAGTGCTTCATAAAGACTAACATTTCTAAAATTTATACCCTCTTTCTCACACTTTTTTTCTACAGCAATTCGAATAGATAAATAGTATGGATCTTTAAGTTCCTCTGTCTCCGTATACCACTGCACAATGCCAATATTAAGCTTTTTAACACGATTTTTTCTTTGGTTAACTGTTACATATTGAAGTGCCTCAGCTACTTCAAAGATGCGCTTCTTAGTAGTTGGCGGCACATTAAGCGTCTCATCAAAATTAAGTACTCTTGATACGGTAGCAATAGATACTCCAGCTTTTTTTGCAACTTCTTTAATAGTAGCCATCACTCTACCCCTCTCATCTTTTTACTAAAATTAATTCACTTAGATTATATCCTTTTCCAGCTATAAAACGCTGATTTTCTGGGATGTAATATCTATATAATATTATATCCCTTTTTATTATTTCAATCAAGTCATTATTTTTTTAGTAAAAATCTTGATTTTTTTTACCTATCCTATATAATAAAAATATAATACTATTAAATCAGATTTAGGAGGATGCTTATGGATCTATCATTTTTTCAAGAAAAATTTACTGCTGTATTTGAAACCCGTCCGAAAGCCAGTTTTTTTGCACCAGGGAGAGTTAATTTAATTGGTGAACATATTGATTATAATGGCGGCCTTGTTTTCCCTTGTGCCATTACCTTAGGCACATATGGCAGTGTCAGTAAACGCTCTGATAAACTCTTCAGAGTCTATTCTTTAAACTTTGAAAGCTTAGGAATCATCGAGTTCTCATTAGATGATTTAGCCTATAATAGTGCACATAATTGGTGTAATTATTTAAAAGGTGTTCTTAAATATTTGCTCGCTGCTGGTCATACTATAGATTCAGGCCTTAATATCGCTATATTTGGAAATATCCCTAATGGTTCAGGCCTTTCTTCTTCAGCCTCTTTAGAAATTTTAATGTGTAAAATATGCACAGATATATATGATCTCAATCTTAGCAGCGTAGAAGCCGCTCTTTTAGGCAAAAAAGTCGAAAATGAATATATTGGTGTCAACAGTGGTATTATGGATCAATTTGCTATTGCACTTGGCAAAGAAGAGCACGCCCTACTTCTAGATTGTAATACCCAAAAATATCAGCACATTCCTTTTCAAATAGAAGGGTATAGTATTGTTATTATGAATACTAACAAACGCCGCGAACTAGCTGATTCTAAATATAACGAACGCCGCAGCGAATGTGAAAGTGCCCTTTTGAAACTCAAAAAAAGTTTTAATATCCAAGCTTTATGTGATCTTAAGGAAGAAAACTTAGATGAGGCTGCTGCAATCATTAATCATCCTACAGAATTCAAACGGGTTAAGCACACTATTACAGAAAACACACGGGTTATAGCTGCCACTAAAGCGCTTGAAGCTCGCGATCTTATCACCTTTGGCAAACTTCTTAATGCCTCTCATCTGTCTCTTAAAGATGATTATGAAGTCACTGGCAGAGAATTAGATACCCTTGCCCAAGCTGCATGGAACACCGAAGGGGTTCTTGGCGCACGTATGACAGGCGCTGGTTTTGGAGGTTGTGCCATTGCCCTTGTAGCGGACGAAAATGTAGAAATATTTATAGAAAAGGTTAATGCAGCGTATACAAAAGAAATTGGCTATGAAGCTTCATTCTATATTGCTTCAATAGGCAATGGCCCTAAACAAATTCATTAATACAAGGAGGTTCTTATGAAAATACTTATAGTTGGCGGCGCAGGTTATATTGGTTCTCATGCTGTTAAACAGCTTGTTGAAAATCATTTTGATGTAGTTGTTATAGATAGTTTAGAAACAGGTTATAGAGAAAGTGTTCCAAGTCATCTTCCTTTTTATCAGGTAGATATCAAAAACAAAGAAGCACTTAAAGAAGTATTTATTAAGGAAAAATTTGATGGGGTTATTCATTTTGCAGCCAATTCTTTAGTGGGAGAATCTATGACTAAGCCTCTTAAATACTATAATAACAATGTACATGGCACACAAATTTTATTAGAAGTTATGGTAGAAACAGGTGTTAAATATATTGTCTTTTCTTCTACAGCTGCAACGTATGGTAATGTTGAAACGATGCCTATTACTGAGGATATGGCGACACATCCTACAAACACTTATGGTGAAACAAAGCTTGCTATCGAAAAAATGATGAGTTGGACAAATAAAGCACATGACTTTCACTTTGTTTGTCTAAGATATTTTAATGTGGCGGGGGCAGATGCAAGTGCTGCAATCGGGGAGGCGCATAACCCAGAAACCCATCTCATTCCACTAGTTCTTCAAGTCCCCCTAGGTCAAAGATCTCATATTACCGTTTATGGCAATGACTATCCAACTCAAGATGGTACTTGTATCAGGGACTATATTCACGTTACAGATCTCGTGGATGCACACATTCTTGCCCTTGATTATCTTATGAAAGGCGGTCAGAGCAATATCTTTAATCTCGGCAGTAACAGCGGCTATTCAGTTTTAGAGATTATCAATGCTGCCAGAGAAGTAACAGGTCATGAAATTCCTTTAGCAATCGGCGAAAAACGTGCTGGAGATCCTGCTGTCTTAATTGCTTCTTCTACAAAGGCTAAAGAAGTTCTTAACTGGTCTCCACACTATACAGATGTAAAAACCATCATTTCTAGTGCTTGGAATTGGCATCAATCTCATCCCCAAGGCTATAAAGGAGAATAATATGAACAATGTATGTGCACTTATTGACAGGCTTATTGAAATTTCTATAGCAAATCATATCATTTCAGAAAGAGATATCATTTATGCCCGCAATAGATTACTTGCTCTATTGCAAGAAACAGAGTATGACCCCTCTGACAGTTTGAACCTGGATCTTTATCAAACCTTAGATGCACTGGGTGATATTGCTGCAGAAAAAGCTATTATCGCAGACAGTCTCTATGCTAAAGATATTTTTACAAGTACTATTATGGATGTCTTTTTACCTGTGCCTTCTATCATAGAAGAAAATTTTTATAACGCGTATAAAAGATCGCCTAAGGAGGCTACTGACTTTTTTTACAATCTTAGTCAAAGTTCAAACTATATTAAAATGAGCCGTATTGCTAAAAATATACAGTTTAAATCTGATTCTAAATATGGTCCTATAGATATCACTATTAACCTTTCTAAACCTGAAAAGGATCCTAAAGAGATTGCCCTTCTTAAAACGGCACCGCCTAATAAATATCCTGCTTGTTTATTATGTATTGAAAACGAGGGATATGAAGGTACGCTCAAACTTCCTGATAGGGCCAACCATCGTATGATAAACCTTAATCTTAATGATAAAGAATGGATGCTGCAATATTCGCCTTATCTTTATTACAACGAACACTGTATTTTACTTTCTAAAAAGCATGAGCCTATGAAAATGACCAAAGCGAGTTTTTATAATTTACTGCATTTTGTTGAGAAGTTTCCGCATTATTTTATAGGTTCAAACGCCGATATCCCTATAGTAGGTGGTTCTATTTTATCTCACGAACACTACCAAGGCGGCTGTTACCAGTTTCCGATTCATTCTGCAGGTACATTATGGGAGTTTAAAATCTCAAAATTTCCTCATGTAACTTGTAAAGTCTTAAATTGGCCTCTTTCTACCATTCAGTTATATGGAGAAAATTTAGAAGATGTTGCTGAATGTACAGACTATATTTATACTGCATGGCAATCTTATTCTGATGAAGAAGCTGAGATTCTTTCTCATACAGAGGATGTGCCTCATAATACAATAACTCCGATTGCACAAAACGACGGTCGCCAATTTGTGATGAGTGTGGTGCTTAGAAATAATCGTACTACAAGTGAACATCCTCTTGGTATATTCCACCCCCACGCAGATGTTCAGCATATCAAAAAAGAAAATATCGGACTAATAGAGGTTATGGGCCTTGCTATACTCCCCGGAAGACTTCTTGAAGAAATTGAGGCTATTAAAGCGTATTTACAAGGCCTAAGTGATGAGGTTTCAGATTATCATAAGCCATGGGCTAATCAGTTAAAAACTAATTACTCCCGTGAAATGGCTATAGATCTATACTTGCAAAAAGCACTGGGTGATAAATTTGTAAGGGTATTAGAAGATGCAGGAGTATTTAAGTTAAATGATTTTGGCATTCAAAGATTTAAAGCTTTTATTGACACTTTATAGCAGACTATTAACTTAAAAATACCCTATCATTACTAACAAAATAAAATAGTACATAAAGCAAAGTTTATTAATGCTTTATGTACTATTTTTGAATTTCTTATATTTTACTTTTACCTTTTATATACGCCAAGTTAAATTCTTATAATGCTTGTACTATTCCTAAAACAACAGTTGCAAGTCCAACTATTAAAGTATAAATTGCAAACACTTTATACTTATCCGTCTTAACTAACCAGGCAATAGCTTTTATAGAAAGAAAACCTGATAGTGCTGCAGCTATAAATCCCACTAGCATAGGTAAGATTTCAAGATTGGAACCTACTTCCAGAGCATCTTTTATCTCAATTAAACTTCCGCCCAATATTGCTGGTATACCTAGTATAAATGAAAATTTAACTGCAAATTCTTTTGAAAACCCAGCTATTAATGAACTGCTTATTGTAGAACCTGAACGAGATACCCCAGGGAATATAGCAAGTGCTTGAAAAAAACCGATAAAAAGCGCATTACCATATTTCATTTCTTTAATCGCTTTTCTTCCATGATCTTTTCGATCTGCTAGAAAGAGCACTGTTGAAGTAAACAAGAAACATGCCCCTAATATAATAAGACTCCCTTGCCTCACAATATTATCATAAATGGACTTAAAGGGTATTAAAATAAGTAAAGGTATCGTTGCTACGATCAGCATCATAATCATTTTTCTATTTAAGTTCATATTTTTCAAAGTAAATTTAAGCGTAAAAATATCTCCCAACATATTAAACGCCTCTTTAATAAGCTCCCAAATCGTCTTATAGAAAGCTATAAAAACTGCCAGTAGTGTGCCTAAATGAAGTACAGCCATAACGAAAGTGGAACTTTCCGGCGCCATTCCTGTAAAGTGTTGATATAATGCAAGATGCCCTGAACTTGATACAGGTAAAAACTCTGTAATTCCTTGTACAATACCTTGTATGATTGCTTCTAAAATTGTCATATGTACGCTCCTTATCTTTTTGTTCTTCCTGATGCTAAACGCTATCATTTATCTATACATGCTTTCTCATTATACAACTTTCTATCCTATTTTGAAAGCATTCCCAAAACTTAAAACCTTAATTTAAGGATAAATTTCTGTAATTACGGTAAAAATGTTAATATATTTTATAATAGGAGTGATACCATGAAATCATTGCAAAAAGTTATATCTCAAAACCAAAGCAGAGAGGATCATAATAAAGAAGCGTGGAATGCTAATAATGGTTTTAAAACAAATGGCAACAGCGGTGTTCAAGAAGGAATCGGGCAAACTAAAAACAAAAGATAAGCACTCAATGGGAGCAGAAAACACTGCTCCTATTTAATAGGATAAAAAAATCTATGCAGATTTATTTGTATAATAAGACTGAATAAATTTTATCATTGTCCAAATAAAGGCCGCACTTATAACTACTGCTTCCATAACTATAAATAGCGTGTCTACCTTATTCCAAAAAAGTGTGCTAAGTTTTATTATCCCAAATACAAAAAATAAAGCCGCGGAAAATGTTTTAATAAAAATATCCGGGATATTCTTTCCTATCTTACTTCCCACCCATATACCCATTACACTCGTTGCTACCATTGCGCCTACTGTCCCTATTAAAATCTCCCATGGACACACAGCATCCATGGATAGTGTAATCGCTGCAAGCTGCGTTTTATCTCCCAGCTCACCTATAAAAAAAGCTGATGCTACTGTAATAATAGGACTTTTATAATTGATTAATTCTTCTTTCTCCCCTTCTTCATATCTTAAAGAGGTAAAAGCAAAATATATAAAAGCTAATCCAGCGATAGTGCCAAGTAATGTGAGGGGTATGAGACACCCTAGCTGGTTGCCGAGCAGCACAGCGAGTCCATGATTAAGCAGCGAGCCTATAAATACGCCTGCCAAAACAGACCTTGCCTTATATCTCGTTGCAAACATCATCGCTAAAATCTGTGTTTTATCTCCCATCTCTGCAACAAATACAAGCAAAAAGGCACTCAATAATTCTCTCGTCATTACCAATCCCTCTTCCCTCTTGATACTGTGTATTTACCAAACTCCATAAACCTCATTAGAGCTTACTTTAATGTATATGCTTGTATACTAACAGGGTATAACATTAAATTTACAATTAATTTTTTGAATGCTCTAAATGGCCTTTTATAGACATAAAAAATAAGGGAACCAAAAAGCTTTAAACTTTTCGATTACCCTTATTATCTTATTTTTTATTTAATTATATCAATTTTATTTGAAATATCTTTTTAAAAGTCCTGCAAATGCCTGGCCATGTCTTGCTTCATCTTTGCACATTTCATGTACTGTATCATGAACTGCATCATAACCTAACTCTTTAGCAAGAGTTGCAAGGTCTTTTTTACCTTGACAGGCACCATTTTCTGCATCTACTCTCATTTGAAGGTTTTTGCGTGTATCACCTGTTACAACTTCACCAAGAAGTTCTGCAAACTTAGCAGCATGCTCAGCTTCTTCTATTGCAATACGTTTATAGGCTTCTGCAACTTCTGGAAATCCTTCTCTATCCGCTTGACGACTCATTGCAAGATACATACCAACTTCAGTACATTCACCCATAAAGTTTTGACGAAGACCCTCTACTACTCTCTCATCTAAGCCTTGTGCTACACCTATTCTATGTTCATCTGCCCATGCAAGTTCTGCTGCCTGCTCAGTAAATTTTGATGCTGGCGCCTTACAAATAGGACATTTTTCTGGTGCTTCATCTCCCTCATGAACATAACCACAGATTGTACATACATATTTTTTCATTATTTAACCCCTCCAAATATTTAATAATTTTTATTAAGTAATAATAATTATTACTTAATATGTTTATATAATAACATATTTTCTTGTTTTGTCAATAGCCTATTTTATTTTTATAAAAAAAACTACCTAAACAATTCAATATATGATGTTTAGATAGTTTTAAATGCTTATTTATTTAATGATGTCTATTTTATTATACAGATCTGTTTTTTCTACAGATAAAGCTTTGCTGAGCTTAATGAGTTCATCTTGAGCATATTGTGTTTTAAGCATGCCTTCACTATCTTGTTTTATTTGTTCAAGAGCTCCCACATCTCTAGCTTCTACCTTAATGATATGATAACCATAGTCTGTCTCTACAAGTTCTGGATATACTTTTCCTATTTCTCCTGTAAATGAAGCCTCTTCAAACTGTGGTACCATTTGGCCTCTTGGGAACGTATACTCTCCGCCACTGTCTTTTGACCCTGGATCTTCTGAATAAACTTTAGCAAGCTCTGCCATATCTTCACCTGCTATTGCCTTATTTAAAACTTCTTGTGCAAGTTCCCTTGCTTTTTCATCTTTACTGGCAATAAGGACATGTTTTACTGTTGCAGTCTCGTAACCCGCTTTAATCTGCTCCATTTGCGTATTAATCTCGTCTTCACTTGGTGTATAATTATCCCTTAAACCTTCTACAACCTTTTGTATCGTAAAATCATACTTAAGAAATCTCTCCATATCTTTAATATCAAATTTTAATTTCTCTACTAACTCTGTATTATTCATTATAATTGTATTGGCCTGTTCATAAACAAGATCTTGATCCTCTTTGGATAATTCTAATCCTAGGGCTTCAGCTTTTTGCTTAGCTGCAATAACGAGACTAATATTATCCAATGTATTTTCCTTAGCTATATCTAATGTTTTGCGTCCGCCCGTCTCCATTTCCCATATGTTAGGCCCAGCACTTTCAAACTGTTGCTGTGTAATCCAAAAGTATAAGTTGAAAACGGGATGTGTGATCTCTTCTCCACCTATTACAACTACAATTTGATCACTCTGACTACTCTCTGGTAATTGTTCTGCTGGACTATTAGCCGCATCTTTTAATTGATCTGCTGAAGGTTTTTGATTAGCGTACAACGCTATAAATATTCCAACAGCTATTAGAAGTACAATCCCTGCAATTAATTTAGTATGCTTACTTTTTTTAGTACCAATTTCTTCTTGAAATCCAGTTGGTTCCTCATTCGTTATATGACTTACTTCTGTATCATCTGTTACTTGTTCTTCCTCTACCGCTTGTTCTTCTTGAACAGTCTCTTGCTCTTCACTTAACTGTTCTCCACATTCTAAACAGTATATTTGATCCTCTGGATTCATATTGTCGCACTTATTACATTTCATCATATAGTCTCCTCTTTAAATTTTCTACAATGTTATTATTTTTTTATGTGTAAAATGTTTTTCACCGGTTGCATAATCTGCTACGATGTGTCCATTTCCACATAGCTTATATTTATAAATGAGTAGTCCTTCTATGCCTACAGGGCCTCTTGCATGAATCTTAGCTGTACTTACACCTACTTCTGCACCAAACCCATATCTAAATCCATCACTAAATCTTGTCGATACATTATGAAAAACATTCCCTGAATCAACTAGCATCATAAACTGAGCTGCTGTTTCTTCATTCTTCGTCACAATACAATCTGTATGGCCTGAGCCGTAGTTATTAATATGATCTATTGCTTCTTGAAGATTATCTACTATTTTAATAGAAAGTATATAGTCCAGATACTCGGTTTGCCAATCTGCTTCATCTGCAGCTTCTGCATGAATGATGTTTCTCGTTTTTTCGCATCCTTTTATAAGCACTTTGTATTGATCTAGAGATGCTTTAAGCTTTGGCAGAAATATAGGAGCAATCTCTTGATGAACGAGTAGTGTTTCTAATGCATTACATACTGCTACATACTGTACTTTTGAATCTGTTACTACTTTGACTGCAAGATCACTATCTGCTTCTTGATCCACATAAGTATGGCATATGCCATCCGCATGTCCCATAACAGGGATATTAGAATTTTTCATAATATAGCTTACAAACTCATTAGATCCTCTTGGAATAAGCAGATCTATAAACTTATCCATTTTAAGAATGGCATTTACATCTTGCCTATTTTCCATAAGCGCTATCCAGCCCGTAGGTATACCTATGTCTTCTGTTGCTTTTTTTATAATTTGAAAAAGTATTTTATTCGTTTCTTTTGCCTCGCTGCCACCTTTAAGGAGTACAGCATTACCACTTTTTAAACATAGTGCAGAGATCTGAACAAGTGCATCAGGTCTCGATTCAAAGATAACGCCTATAACACCAATGGGTGATGCAATCCTAGTTAAGATTAAATCTTTATCTAATTCTGTCTTAAGCTGAATCTTACCAACTGGATCTTCAAGACCTATAAGACTTTGTATGCCTTGTACTACGTCTTTTATTTTCTCTTCACCAAACTTCAATCTTTTTAAAAGCGGCATAGCTGCTTGTTCTTTTTCGCTGTTTTCTAGATCTATGCTATTGGCTTTTTCTATTGCATGCTTATTTTTCTCAAGGGCTTTAGCAATAGCTCTTAATGCTTCATTCTTCTTATCGCCATCTATGGCTGCTAATTGAATAGCTGCCTTTCTTGCGTTTTGGGCTGCCTCATATATATCCATATGCATAATCCTCCTTAAATTGTTCTGTCTTTACTAAACACATAGAACCATTATACCTTTTTTATAATAGGCTTACAAACATTATCTCATTTCCCTAAGCTTTTATAAGTTCTAAAAAATTCTCTTCTGTAATAATCGGGATGCCAAATGCTTTAGCTTTCTTGTTTTTACTAGAGCTTGACGCATTGTCATTATTAATTAGATAATGCGTACTCTTACTCACAGAACCTGTTACTTTACCACCTAGTTCTTCTATTTTAGCTTGCAGCTCCTTACGGTTTTTAAAGTGATAAACTTCTCCGGTTATAACAAACGTATGGTCTTTAATCTGTGATTCCGGTATAGCAGCCACACTCTCCTGTCTTAAGTGAAGTTCTTTCAGCATATTCTGCACCATAACTTGATTAACTTCCAAACTGAAATAGGCACTGAACTCTCTTGCAATAACCGGGCCAATCCCTGAAATATTTTTTAGTTCTTCCTCTTTTGCATGTATCATTTGATCAATTTCATAATTAAAATGTTTACAGATAAGCTTAGCTGTATTTAGTCCAACTTGTACAATCCCTAGTGCATAGATAAACTGTGCAAGGCCAACATCTCTTGATTTTTCAATAGATTGCATTAGGTTCTGATAAGACTTTTCTCCAAACCCCTCTATTTGAACGATTGATTCC
This sequence comes from Cellulosilyticum sp. I15G10I2, assembly GCF_900095725.1. Taxonomy (NCBI): domain Bacteria; kingdom Bacillati; phylum Bacillota; class Clostridia; order Lachnospirales; family Cellulosilyticaceae; genus Cellulosilyticum; species Cellulosilyticum sp. I15G10I2. The sequence continues at coordinate 45,945 of NZ_FMMP01000025.1, read as the reverse complement.
TTATAGCCTTCTAAATGATAAAGCGAACTAAATTCCTGCAAATAACCTTTCTTAAGAAATTTATCGATTGTCGCTTCTGAAAGTCCTTCAATATTCATAGCATCACGACTTGTAAAATGTACAAAAGCTCTTAAGCGCTGCGCTTTACAGTTGGTATTTGTACAATAGAGTGTCTTCGATGCTTTCTCTTGTTTAATAATGGTATGTGCGCCGCACACCGGACATGCATCTGGCGCTTTAACAGGTCCAGTTGGGGTTACATTCTCTGAAATCTGAGGGATGATCATATTGGCTTTATATACCTTTACGGTATCCCCTATTCCAAGTTTTAGATCTTCTAATATACTTAAATTGTGGACACTAGCTCGCTCCACAGTAGTCCCTTCGATCTCTACCGGTTCAAAAATAGCTACTGGATTAATAAGCCCTGTACGAGATGTATTCCATTCAATATTAATAATTTGTGTCTCTGCTATTTCATCCTGCCATTTAAAGGCAATTGAGTCTCTTGGAAATTTTGCTGTTTCACCAAGCCCTTTAGCATAAAAAATATCATTATAAGTCAGTACAAGCCCATCTGATGCAAAGTCTTTATTTGATATTTCTTCTGCGAAGTATTTAACGCACCTTTCTAGGGTTGCTTGTGTAACTTTCTTATACTCTACAGTTTCAAATCCCTTTAAACTTAACCAATCTATCTGCTCACTCTTTGTCTGAAACGCCATACCACCTTCTACAATCGCAAAGGCAAAAAACCTAACTTTTCTATCTGCCGTAATTTTGGAATTAAGCTGTCTTACACTGCCGCTGCATAGGTTTCTAGGATTTTTATATTTTTCTTCTTTTTCACCTAGTTTTTCATTGATTTTATGAAAGTCTGAATAAGTAATAATCGCTTCACCTCTTATGACAAGTGACTCTTCATAATCTATTTTCAGCGGAAGATTTTTAAATACTTTTGCATTATTAGTAACATCTTCGCCAATTTCTCCATTTCCTCTTGTAACTGCACGGACAAGTTTACCTGCCTCATAAGTACATACAATCGTAAGGCCATCCAACTTCCAGGATAAGAGCCCTTCCTCGGCACCTAAAAATGTTTTAAGCCTCTCACTGTCTTTAGTTTTATCTAGTGAAAGCATTTTCTGTGTATGCATTATTTTAGGTAAGCTGCTTACAACACCATAACCTACCTTTTGGGTAACACTTCCTGCAAGAATAATGCCTGTCTGTTCTTCAAGATTCTTAAGTTCATCATAAAGCTTATCATATTCATAGTTACTCATTATTTCTGTATCTTGCTGTTCATATGCATAAGCCGCTCTATTTAATAGCTCTACCAATTCTTTCATTCTGCTCATTTGATCACTACGCATAAACTTCTCCTAACTTAAATACTTTATATTTTATAGGTTATAAGACTATTAGTAAAGCTCCCTAAAGCACTAAAATTAATACTTTTAAGGAGCTCTTCATATTATTATTTTTTTTGTTTGTAGCGCTGCATAAGTTTAGTCCCAAGTGTATGACATCTAGCTTGATCTACAAAATTCCTCTTAATAAATGTCATTTCATCATATTCCTCAGATGTCAGCCTTCCGCTTTTATACATATCCTCTGCAAGTTTTAAAAAATTTTCCGTGTTCTTAATGAGTTCTTGTAATAGCATATAGGATTCACACTTCCTTAACACAATATAACATATTGTATAGCATTTAAGCTTATTTTATCACTTCGTTATTTATTAATCAATTATTTATTCCTAAATATGCACTATTTACTATACAAAATAATTAAAACTGTTACTTATTAAAATTATAACTTTTGTAGTTTAGCAAACCTTGTACTTAACTGTCTTATTTCACCACTTTGAAAGCTAATTGTCACAAATACATCATCTTTAATTTTGTCAATTTGTTTAATAGTTCCTTGCCCAAACATCTTATGCTTTACAATATCACCTTCCGTAAAATCTAAAATGGGCTGAGGTAAATTTTCTATTTTAGAAGGTGCATGTCCTAGATTATGGCCTATAGGTCCTTTACTCCTAAAAGACGGCATAGTAGGCTTAGGTATTTCTTTAGTAACAAACGTTTTTTTCTCATTTGCAGACTTTGTCTCAAAGGTTCTAAGACTTTTGGAGTCTTCCTGAGATTTTTGCAGTCTTGATTCTCCTCTTCCAAGTTCTCTGATAAATCTAGAAGGTAAACTGTACTGTGTACGTCCAAAAAGTGTTCGCTGTTCTGCGTGAAGAATATATAGTTTTTCTCTGGCTCTTGTAATGCCCACATAACATAATCTTCTTTCTTCCTCTAATTTATCGTCTCCCTCTGTAAGGCTCATATAGCTTGGAAAGAGCCCTTCTTCTACCCCTGGCATAAACACGACAGGAAACTCAAGTCCTTTGGCACTATGTAGCGTCATAAGTACTACCGAGTTACTATCTTCATCGTAATTATCAATATCTGCTACAAGTGCAACTTCTTCTAAAAATTCATCTAATCTAGGCTCCTCGGCATGGCTCATATAATGCATCGTCTTTGCAATAAGCTCCTCGATATTTCTTAAACGATCTTCTGCCGTTTCAGCTTCTGTTTGACGAATGTAGTTTAAATAATCAGTTTTTTCTATAATGAGTTCAAGTAACGCTTGGATATTGTTTGAAGCTGCAGCTTGCTGTAACTCTTCTATAAGTACTGCAAAGCTTAAAACTTTTTGACTAGGCCCATTCCCTAGTATACCAAGTTCTTTTGAAAGTCTGGCTGCTTCAAAAAAATCCATGTTTTGTCTTAGGGCATAATCAGTCAGGGTATTAACACTAGCTGCCCCTACCCCTCTTTTGGGAACATTAATAATACGTTTTATAGCCACATCATCTTTTATGTTCGCCACCACTTTAAGGTAGCTGACTAAGTCTTTAATTTCTTTTCTCTCATAGAATCTTGTTCCGCCAAGAAGTCTATAGGGTATAGAGTTTTCTACCATTTTTTCCTCAAGCACACGGGACTGCGCATTAGTACGGTATAAAATAGCAAATTCTCTATAATCTCTTTCTCCTTCTTCAATACTCTTTACGATGTTTTTTGCAATAGCTTCCGCTTCTCTATATTCATTAGTTGCTGGTACTATAGTAATCGTTTGACCGTCTTCGTTATCTGTCCAAAGTTTTTTAGGTTTTCTCCCTTTATTGTAGGCAACTACTCGATTTGCAGCCTCTAATATGTTTTTAGTGGAACGATAATTTTGTTCAAGTTTAATGACTGTTGTTGCTGCAAAATCTTTCTCAAAGTCCAGTATATTGCTGATATCCGCTCCTCTCCAGCCATAAATAGACTGATCATCATCTCCCACTACACAAAGATTATGATGCGCCTTTGCCAACATTTCTACGAGCTGATACTGTGCACCGTTTGTATCTTGATATTCATCTACTAAGATATATTTAAATTTATTTTGATAATAGTTAAGTACGTCCGCGTGATCTCTTAGGAGTAAATAAGCATTCATTAAAAGATCGTCAAAGTCCATCGCATTATTATCCTTTAATTTTTTCTGATAAGCTGCATAAACTTGGGCTATAATCTTTTCTCTATAATCCTCAGCTGCTCTTTTTGTGGCCATATCTGTTGTAATAAGTTCATTTTTTTTACTGCTTATGGCGCCTAATACTGTACCTACTGGGAAATTTTTTTCATTAACATTAAGAAGCTTTAGGATATCTTTTAAAAGAGATTTTTGATCAGCGGTGTCATAAATAGTGAAATATCTGCCATATCCTAGCTTTTCTGAATATCTTCTTAAAATACGTACGCACATTGCATGGAAAGTACTAACCCACATATCATCGGCCATTTCTTCTCCAATTAAAGCAGCTACTCTTTCTTTCATTTCTTTTGCTGCTTTATTCGTAAAAGTAATGGCAAGAACTGACCATGGTGCTACGCCTTTATTTTCTACTAAATGGGCAATACGATGAGTTAGAACCCTTGTTTTGCCTGAGCCTGCTCCTGCCAATATAAGAAGTGGTCCTTCTGTATGAAGTACAGCCTCTTTTTGCATATCATTTAATCCTTTAGTAAAATCCATATCCTTATTTCTCCTTTATTTTAAACTTGGAAGATAAGCTTATGCTTTTTAGACTAACACAAAACGGCAGGCTCTTTAAGGGGCCTGCCACTACGGATTAGTAATACATTATAGCTTGCAACAGCATGTGTATCTATTTGCCAGAAACTGCTTATTTTTTCACTCTGTCTAGCACGACTTTATACCCATCTGAACCATAGCTCAGACATCGATTAACTCTGCTGATAGTCGCTGTTGAAGCGCCAGTCACCTGTTGGATTTCTATATAAGTCCTTTTGTCTTGTAACATCTTAGCGACTTCCAACCGTTGTGCAAGGGACTTAATTTCATGAACTGTACATATATCTTCAAAAAAAGCATAACATTCTTCTACTGTATCCAGTGTTAAAATAGCCTCAAATAACTTATCCGTTAAATCATCTTTAATCTTTGAGTTCATAATAGGCTCATTCATCTCCTCGCTATCTTCTTCACTTTAACATTTTACAGTATGGAACTCTTTATTTCAATCGCTTTTTTGAAATAAATGTAAGAAGTGCTTCTACATCAGTATTTATAACTAGTTCTTTTGGAAAGTTCAGTTCTTGAAGCAAATTATAAGATTCCTTAAATTCTCCTACATCATAAGCAATGTGCGCATCAGAACCTACTACAACATGTGTTTGGTATTTTATACAATAATGCAGCATTTCAATCAAGCTTTCCCTAACCCCGGGTCTGAAACTTGATGGTTTGAGTGAAGCGTTATTAATCTCAAGGAGTGTGCCTGTTTCTTTAGACATTTTCACAATTCTTTCAAAATCCAGTGGATATCTAGCGTCTCCAGGATGCCCTATAATATGGATTAAAGGATTTTGCATAACCTTTTCAATACAGCTTGTAACTGCCTCTTTTTTTGCAAAAGCAATACATGGCGGATGAAGACTTGCAATCACCATATCTACTTCATTCATAATCTCTTCTTGGGCATCTACATTGCCTTCATAATCGATAATATTAATTTCTGCGCCTCTAAGGACTTTTACACCATATATTTCTTCCGGTATTGCCCGTAGATTCATAAAATGAAAATCATGGGCTCCTCCCGGCATTCCACTTGTATGGTCCGTAATGGCAACAAGCTTCGTACCTTTTCTACTGGCTTCTCTTATTATTTCATCTACTGTACTGTAAGCATGACCGCTTGCTAGGGTATGGACGTGCGTATCTGCTAAAATTTTCATTTTTATTCCCCTTCTATTTTAAGTTGATAAATGATTGATTTAAGATGCCTTCAATGCTATTATTATACAGTATTATACGTATTTTAAAAGCCTTAATTTCATATATTAGTAGTACATACAGTCTTATAGACTATGATATTACTTTAAAATCAAGCTCAATAGACTAAAATTTTAAGTTAAAACTTTAAGTTACTTTTAACTACACAAATCTAAAAGTACACATGGGGAGATAAAATGAACGATCATTTATTTAATATAAAACGCATACTAAGTATTATCTTCGGAACTTTATTAATAAGCATTGCTATTAATGGCATATTTGTCCCTAACAAACTCCTTAGCGGTGGCGTTACCGGTATTGCAATTCTCTTTCATTTTATTTTTAATTTTAAAGTAAGTCTTGTTGTACTTATTTTAAATATTCCTCTTTTTATAATAGGCTCATTTTTTTTAAAAAAAACTTATCTGAGCTATAGCGTATTTGGCATGATTATGTTGTCTTTGTGGCTCGAGCTTACAAGTTCTCTTATCATTCACACAAACAATATTCTTTCAATTCTTGTAATAGGTGGTTTCTTGTATGGAGCTGGTATAGGCATTATCTTTAAGTCAGATGGTTCTACTGGCGGCATAGATATTATTGCTAAAATAGTCAATAAATATTTTTCTATTAATATGGCTACAGTTACTTTTTTTATCAATAATTTTATTATTCTCTTATCCATCTTTTTATTCGGTGTTGATATTGCAGTAACGACCATCAGCACGATGTTCATAGGGAGTAGAATAACGAACTTTGTAGTAGACGGTATCAATCATAAACGTACTCTGTTTATTATTACGGACAGTGAACATTATGAAGCCATTTCAAATCATATTATTCAAAATGTACACCGTGGTGTCACTGTTATCCCTGCTATAGGGGCTTATACAACGCGGCCTAAATATATATTATATACTACTGTTGGACTTCGAGAAGTGGCCAAAGTTAAACAGCTTATACTAAAACACGATCCTAATGCTTTTATGACTGTTTCTGAAACAGCTCAAGTTATTGGCAAAGGCAAAGGATTTTTGCATCTAGACACTGATTAATATATAAAAAAAAGACATTGGCCAATGTCTTTTTTTTTATATATTAATCAGCACCCCTTAAACAATTCTATTAAGCTCTGTCTGAGCTTATCTGCTAATGGGTACAAATCCAACCTTTTTCTGTACTTTTCTTAGGGTTTTTGCAGCTAAATAATTAGCTGTTTCTGCATTTTTCTTAATAATCGTATCTATATAAGTCTTATCTTTAGCAAGCTGCTTGAATTTATCTTGAAGCGGCCTAAGTTCTTCTACCACTGCTTCTGCAACTTTAAGTTTAAAGCTACCATATCCTTGGCCTTCAAATTCTGTCTCTATCTGCTGCATTGTCATTCCCGTTGCAACGCTGTAAATTGTCATTAGATTGCTTACTCCTGGTTTATTCTCAGGGTCAAAACGTACTACGGTATCTGAATCTGTAACAGCTCGTTTAAATTTACGCACAATAGTATCAGGATCATCTAAAATAGAAACTGAAGCATTGGTATCTTCATCTGATTTAGACATTTTTTTAGTTGGATCCTGAAGACTCATAATCTTAGCGCCTACCTTTGAAATATAAGGCTCTGGTACCTTAAAAGTATCTCCATGCGTATTATTAAAACGTATGGCTATATCCCGGGCTAGTTCTAAATGCTGCTTTTGATCTACTCCTACTGGAACTAAATCCGTTTGATATAATAAAATATCTGCTGCCATTAATGCTGGATAAGCAAACAAACCTACATTTACATTATCACTATGCTTTTGAGACTTATCTTTAAACTGTGTCATACGGTTAAGCTCTCCCATATAAGTAAAACAGTTTAAAATCCATGCGAGTTCTGCATGTCCTGAAACATGTGACTGCATATAAATAACATTTTTTTCTGGATCTAAACCTGCTGCTATATAAAGCATTAGTAAGTCTCTTGAATTCTTTCTAAGGACAGCAGGATCTTGTCTTACAGTTATAGCATGCATATCTACTATACAATACAAACAATTATATTCATCTTGAAGGTTTGTCCAATTTTTTAGCGCCCCAAGATAATTGCCTAATGTAATAACCCCTGACGGCTGCATACCGCTAAAAATGACCTTTTTTTGCTCACTCATTTTGTGCACCTCTTAACTTAGTAATCTTATTCAATGTTATCAAACAATCCATGTGAAATCAAGGAAAATGTCATTAGTTATGTACGAATACTATCATTATAGTATATAATAAAATTATCTATAGATAAGAAGGGATGTTTTTATGAAAAAAATAGCAAGCTTTAATGTTAATCATTTAGATTTATTGCCAGGCATTTATGTGTCTAGGATTGATTATATAGAAGAAATGCCACTAACAACTTATGATCTGCGTATGAAGGCCCCTAATCTAGAACCTGTTATGAATACAGCAGAAATCCATGCTATTGAGCATATTGGTGCTACATTTTTACGTAATCATTCGGTATTTGAAAAAGATGTTATTTATTTTGGACCTATGGGATGCAGAACAGGTTTTTACCTGATCTTAAAAGGCAGCCGTTCTTCTAGCGAAATCGTACCCCTTATTACTGAGTTATTTGACTTTGTTGCTAAATTTGATGGGGATATTCCAGGCGCTAGTGCAAGAGATTGTGGTAATTACTTGGATCTAAACTTACCTATGGCTGTTTTTGAAGCTAAAAAATATTTAGAAAATACCCTTTTAAAACTTACTGATAAAAATCTCAATTATCCCGAATAACTTCCATTAAAATTATATTAAAATACTGGGTGCCCCTCTAGATAGATGAGCACTCAGTTTTTTAATTTTCTTTTATTAGTAAAATTATATTAAGCTATCTCTAAACAGATTCTAATTCCATAGATTGTGTTGATGCTTTATATGTATTAAATTCTTTCAAAAGAAAGCCTGCTATGACGCCTGTACAAATAATATCACTTACTGGCTGTGCAAGCCACACCCCAGTTAGCCCCCATACACTTGAGAGCATAAACAACATAGGGATAAGAACAATAACTTGTCTTAACAAGCTTAAAAACATTGCAATGCCAGCTTTACCTATAGCTTGAAAGTAATTAGATCCTACAATAGAAACTGCTAAAATGGGCATTGTTGAAGCATAAATGCGTAGTCCTGGAACAGCTATATCTATCATAGCACCCTCTCCATCAAATAATCTAATAAGGGTATTCGGCATGGTTTCTATAATAATAAAACCAACTATTAAAATAATGGTTCCTCCGAGTACTGAAAAAAGTAATGCTTTCTTTGACCTTTGATAATTCTTTGCCCCATAGTTATACCCTATAATAGGTTGTGCGCCTTGGTTAATACCAAATAGAGGCATTAAGATCAGCATCATAATAGACATGATTGCCGTCATAGCTCCTATGGCAATCTCTTCTCCTGTAGCCTTCAAAGTATTATTCGTTATAATCTGTACTAAGCTTATAGCTATCTGCATCATAAAAGGAGCACTTCCTATTGCTAAAATAGGTTTGATACAAGGTAGCGTTATTTTAAGATTCTGTTTTTTAATCTTTAAGTGAGATTTTCCTTTTGTAAAGTATATAATGCCTAAGATTGCTGTAAGGATTTGTGAAATAATTGTTGCAGCGGCTGCACCTGCAATCCCCATACCAAGTACAAAAATAAAAAGGGCATCTAATACAATATTCAGCAAACATCCTGATACCATAACAATTGCTGCCATCTTTGGACTGCCATCTGCTCTCATAATATGATTAAGTGCAAATCCAACTAGATTAATTGTTGTGCCTAGTAAAAAAATATGAATATACGTTATACCATATTGAATAGTATTTTCGCTGCCACCAAATAACATAAGGAGCTGTCCTGAGAAAATGATACCTAGTATTGTTAATATAAAACCTATTAGGACCGAAAGGCTTACTGCATTTCCCAGAATAACCTCAGCCTCATCCCTTTTTCCTTGTCCTAGTTTGATAGATATACTCGCAGTTGCACCTGCACTTATAAGTAACGCAAAGGCTAGAATGATTGTAATAATAGGCATAGTAATCCCAACACCAGTAATAGCAAGTGCCCCTATTCCTGGTATGTTGCCTATAAACATTCTATCTACTACATTATATAAAGCGTTAACTAACATCCCTATAATGGCAGGAATAGAATATTTAACAAGTAATTTAATAATTGACTGTTCACTTAATTCTTTTTGTCTATCCATTAGATTCTCCTTCTTTTTATGCTATAGAGAAACATCCTATAAACTATTCATCTGTAATGTCATATAGCCTCATTCAGAATAAATATTGCAATTAAATTAGTATAATTCATTTATAATTATTTTACAATAGCATAAAACGTGCAAAACAAAAGCCCTGTATACTATTGTCTAGTACACAGGGCTTTTTTAAAAGAAAAGGGGAAACATTTTTTTGTATATCAATCCCTACATATATATTATCAAATAATTAATACAATCACATTTCATTTATATTAAAATTACACTACATATAGAGAAACAACTTATAGTTAGTTTATGTAACAAAGTTACATTCATTCCTTTTAAAAAGAAGTATATTATAATTGATGCTTCATATAGTAATGATAGTACTGAATGTATTCTAAATATCCTTTAAACAGGAGGTCTTATATGAATAAAACATATGTTATTGTCGGTGGTGTTGCTGGAGGTGCAAGCTTTGCAGCAAGACTTAGAAGATTAGATGAAACTTGCAGAATAATTATGTTTGAACGGGGCAAGTATATTTCTTTTGCTAATTGTGGATTGCCTTACTACGTAGGCGGTACAATTACAGATAAAAATCATTTAATTCTCCAAACCCCCGAGGAAATCCAAGATAAATTTAATATAACTATTCATATTCAAACGGAAGTAATAAATATCCTGCCAGATTCTAAAAAAGTAGTGGCTAAAAATTTAATGACTGACGAAGTATCAGAAGTTGCTTACGATCAACTCATTCTTTCTCCGGGGGCAACACCCTTTGTCCCAGACATTATGGGACTTTCAGATGCATCTAACCTTTTTACGCTGAGAACTATTCCTGATTCTGATAACATTAAATCTTTTGTTAAGTCTCAAGCTGCTAAAACTGCAGTTATTATTGGCGGAGGCTTTATCGGACTTGAAATGGCTGAAAACCTTAAGGACTTAGGGCTCCAGATAACGATTATTGAAAAAGCTAATCAGTTAATGAGTCCGCTTGATTTTGAGATGGCCGCTATTATCCATCACCACCTTAGAGAACACCATGTCAATATTCTTTTAGAGTCAGAAATTACTGAGGTTAAAGACAATGGCAGACGCCTTATGATTAACCATTCAAAAGAATTAACAGCTGATATTATTATTCTAGCTATTGGTGTCGTATCGGAAAGCGAACTTATAAAAAGTATCGGAGGCGCGCTTGGCGTAAGAAATACGATTAAGGTTAATGAGCGTTTTGAAACAAGTGTTAAAGATATTTATGCCATAGGTGATGCTATAGAGGTCACAGATTTTACAACTAAGACACCTACTTTTATTCCGCTCGCTTGGCCTGCCAACAGACAAGGCAGGCTGCTTGCAGATATTTTAAACGGAAGTGATGAAAGCTATAAAGGTACTTGCGGTAGCAGTATTGCTAAAGTATTTGATCTTACTATCGCTCTGACGGGTGCTAATGAAAAAAATCTTTCTAAACTGCACATACCTTATACAGCTATTCATACTCATCCCTACAATCATGCCGGTTATTATCCTGATGCTGCTATGATGAGCTTTAAATTACTATTTAACAGTCAAACTGGTCAAATACTTGGCGCACAAGGTGTTGGTATGAGTGGCACTGATAAACGTATTGATGTAATCGCCACAGCTATGCAGCTTGGTGCTCTGGCTCCTAAGCTTGCTGATTTAGAGCTTTGCTATGCACCTCCCTATTCTTCTGCAAAAGACCCAGTTAATATGTTAGGTTATATCGCTGAAAATATTCTAGACGGTAAAGTTAAAATTATATCCGCAAAAGATGTAGATACACTCTTAAAACAAAATCATGTAATATTGGATATCCGTGAAACTATTGAATATGAACTCTCTCACATTCCAGGCAGTATCCATATCCCTCTTGGAGAGCTCCGCACACGACTTGATGAACTGCCTAAAGATCAAACACTTATTACCACGTGTATGGTAGGCCTTCGTGGTTATGTAGCTGCCCGTATGCTTATACAGCACGGCTTTAATGTCCTTAATTTAGATGGCGGACTCAAAAGTTATGAACTTTTAACCTTAGGTACTAGTGAAGATGATATTATTTTAGATAAAGGAGATGCTAAAATGCCTGAAAAACAAACTGCTTCCCTTAATACCTTAGCTAAAACTATTGAACTTGATGCCTGTGGTCTTCAGTGCCCAGGCCCTATTATGAAAGTAAATGATACCTTAAAAACACTCCAAGACGGCGATATTATTAAAGTGAGTGCAAGTGACTTTGGTTTTAAAAAAGATATAGAAAAATGGTGTGGCAAAACAGGCAATACCTTTTTAGATGCTTCATTTGTAAATGGCAGAGTATCGGCCACTATTCAAAAAGGTACAAGTCTCTCTGCGTGCAGCGATACACTACAGCAAGCTATTCCACCGTCCACCAAAGAAGGTACTACTTTAGTTGTCTTCAGCGGCGATTTTGATAAGGTTATGGCAAGCTTTATCATTGCTAATGGGGCTGCTGCAATGGGCAAAAAGGTAACTATGTTCTTTACGTTCTGGGGACTTAATGTGCTTAGAAAATCAAATTCTCCAAAGGTTAATAAAGCCTTTATCGAAAAAATGTTTGGTGCGATGATGCCAAAAGGGGCCAGAAAACTTCAGCTTTCTAAAATGAATATGGGGGGAATGGGATCTGTAATGATGAAGGGGGTTATGACCAGTAAAAATGTTGACTCACTCGAAACACTTATTGAAAAAGCTTTAGCTGGGGGTGTCCATATTGTTGCTTGTACGATGAGTATGGATGTTATGGGGATCAAGCAAGAAGAACTTATAGACGGCATAGACTTTGGAGGCGTAGCTTCCTACCTTGCTGAAACAGATGATGCCAGCCTTAATCTGTTTGTATAAAACTTACTCTGCACTATGTAAAAACGGCTTAGAACCAAAAAGTTCTAAGCCGTTATATCATTACCTAACTTCCTGCTTACCAGTAATTGAAGATTTCTCATCCATCTTAAACCCAGCTTTAGCATCTTCACTATTAAAATAAATGTTTCCCTCAACTACAGCATCTACTAATTGAAAATCATTAGTTTCTACATAAAGTTCACCTTTAAAGGTTCCGCTTTGAATTCTGGCATTTGGACTCTTAATCGTTAGCTTAGGTGCTGTTAAAGTAAATCTGTTTGTTACTTTTCTATCATCATCTTGTGTATAAAGGGCTATTTTACGTTGAATAGCATCTGTCCCATCATCATTCTTTTTACCGTTTTTAAATTCACCTTCCAGAACAAGATCTTTCTCAAATGTTAAATCTTTTAACGCACATATAATCCAAGTCCCATCTTTTCCTATTGCTTTTTCAAAAGCATCCTCACTATCTACTATTGAAGCTGTTGTAACTGCATCAACTTTTTGTTCTTTATCTTGAGTACTCTTCTCTTCTGTTAAAGTTGTATCTTTATTGGTTTCCTCTTGTGTTGGAGTCTCAGTTGGTTTAGGCTCAGCTTCAGCTTTTGGGGTGCATCCTGCTAATATTGAAGCAGTTAAGGCTGCGGCTAAGATTAATACTTTCATTTTCATAAATTTATCCTCCTAGTTAAACTATAATCCTACATTCTCACATTATTTTTACCAAAAATTATTTTATTATACATTTTTTTCTATAAGCTATATTACCTTTTATAAACCACAGCTGCTGTATAATCTATATCATTTATCAAATACTAATAATGCGATATTTTAAAGGGGGTAACTTATGAATACTTTAACAACAAAAGAATTATCTGCTATTCAAGATTTACTAAGTATTGAAGAACTTACTATCAAAAAATTTGCCTCCCAAGCCAACCGCTAACACCTTATACACTCTAAATGATCAATAAGCTAGTTAAGATAACTATCTATCCTAACTAGCTTATTGATCATTTACTTTATTTTAGTACAGCCTGCTCATTTGTTAATCAAATCTAATTAGCCTACTATAGCAGCAGAATGCGCTGCATCTGCCTGAGAATAAGCTTCAAACAGATGGCAAGCTACAAAGTGCTCTTTACCACTTACATCTACAAGCTCCGGACATACCTTCATACAGCTTTCTAGTTTGTCCCTGTAACATCTTGTATTAAAACTGCATCCTTGAGGCGGATTAATTGGACTTGGTACATCGCCAGTTAGAATAATTCTTTCTTTTTTAGCTTTAAGCTTTGGATCAGTAATAGGTGTTGATGAAAGTAACGCTTTTGTATAAGGATGCGTAGGATTTGTATAAAGTTCTTTTTTGTCTGCAAACTCTTGGATTTTACCAAGATACATAACGCCTACACGATCACTAATATGTTTAACCACATTTAAGCCATGGGCAATAAATAAATATGTTAAGCCAAACTCTTCTTTCAAATCACTCAGCAAGTTTAAGACCTGTGCTTGGATAGATACATCAAGTGCCGAAACCGGTTCGTCACACACAATTAACTTTGGCTGAACAGCTAAAGCTCTAGCAATCCCAACCCTTTGACGCTGGCCACCGGAAAACTCATGAGGATAACGGTTACGATGGTGATTTGCAAGCCCTACACAATTCAATAAATAAGTCACACGTTTTTCTATCTCAGCTTTTGGTAATAATTTATTGATTATAATAGGCTCAGCAATAATATCTCCAATAGTCATTCTTGGGTTAAGTGATTCGTAAGGATCTTGAAATACAAGCTGGATCTCACTGCAGTATGCTCTTCTTTGACGTTCACTAAGCTTTGCTAAATCCACACCATTATAAAGTATTTGCCCGCTTGTTGGCGCATAGACATTGGCCAGCATTTTACCAATAGTTGTTTTGCCACAGCCACTTTCTCCAACAAGTCCAATGGCTTCTTGTTTATATATTTTAAAAGATACAGCATCTACAGCTTTAAGAACTTTAAGTGGTTTACCAAAAAAGTTTTTTTCTACTATGAAATGCTTGGAAAGATTTTTAATTTCAAGAAGTACTTCTTTTTCCATTATTTAGCCACCTCCAATTGTTCGTTATATAAATGACATCTCACTTTATGTCCTTCATATGCTATAGAATCTGGCATCACTTCTTTACAAATGTCCATACATTTCTCACATCTATCAGAAAAAGCACATCCTGTCGGCATCTGCATTGGATTTGGAACCATTCCCCTAATCATATAGAGTCTTTCCTTATCTTCTTCAATATGAGGTATAGAAGCTAAAAGACCTATAGTATAAGGATGAAGTGGCTTTTCAAACATCTTATCTACTGTAGCTTCTTCAACAATCTTCCCACAATACATAACCACTACGCGATCAGCAGCTTCTGCTACTACCCCCAAGTCATGGGTAATTAATAGAACTGCCATCCCGAGTTTTTCTCTTAACCTATAAATAATATCAAGAATTTGAGCCTGGATCGTTACGTCTAGGGCGGTAGTAGGTTCATCTGCTATCAATAACTCTGGACTACAAGATAAAGCCATAGCAATCATAACTCTTTGTCTCATTCCCCCAGACATTTGATGGGGATAATCTTTTATCCTTTGATCAGGTGAGGGAATACCCACTATTTCTAGCATTTCTACCGCTCTTTTAAGTGCATCTTTCTTGGATAACTTCATATGTAACATAATACTCTCTATAAGCTGATCTCCTATGCGCATAACTGGATTAAGTGAAGTCATGGGCTCTTGAAAGATCATGGATATTTGATTGCCTCTAAGCGCTCTTATCTCTTCGATAGGCTTTTGGAGTAAATCCTCACCCTTATATAAAATTTCTCCACCTGCAATCTTTGCATTATCTGCTAAAAGCTGCATAATAGATAAAGAAGTAACGCTTTTACCCGATCCACTCTCTCCAACAATGGCTAAAATTTCTCCCTTTTCACAGTTAAAGCTGATATCATTGACTGCACTTACTATGCCTTTTTTCATTTTAAATTCTGTTTTAAGATTTTTTACTTCAAGTAACATTTTCTCACCCCTTATATCAAATTACTTTCTAGCCTTAGGATCAAATGCATCTCTTAGCCCATCCCCTAAAAGGTTAAATGCAAGTACTGTAATCGTAATTGCAATTCCTGGGAAAATAAGCATATAAGGTGCTTCAAAAATAAATACTCGCGCGCGGCCTAGCATATCGCCCCACTCAGCTGCTGGTGGCTGAACACCTAGTCCTAAAAATCCAAGAGCAGCAGTATTTAAAACGGCTGTAGAAATACCAAGTGTTGCACGAACAATAATAGGCGAAAGTACGTTAGGCAGAATATGTTTAAATACTATTCTAACATCATTATTTCCAATCACTTTAGCTGCCTGCACAAACTCGCTTTCTTTAATAGAAAGAATGCTTCCTCTTACAATCCTTGCATATTCGGGAACTGTCACCAGTCCAATAGCAATAACGGCTTTATCAATGCCTCGGCCTAGTGCTGCCATAAAAGTAATGGCAAGCAATATATCTGGTATCGAAAGCATAATATCCATAAATCTCATAATAATAATATCTACTTTGCCGCCTTTATAGCCAGCAATAGCGCCCAGCACAGTTCCTACACTTAACGCAAAAGCAACTGCTATTACACCTACTGAAAGTGAGATTTTAGTACCATCAATAACCCGTGATAAGATATCCCTGCCCTGTTCATCTGTTCCAAACAAGTGGGCCGCAGATGGTGCCTGCTTATTAATAGATAAATCCGCATAGTTCGGATCATAAGGCATAATAAATTTTGAAAATACCGCTAAAAATATTAAAAACAAGATAATAATCATACCAGCAACAGCTGCTTTATTTTCAATAAGTGCATACCACATTTGTTTAAATTGAGACTCTGGCTTTTCGATATTTTGGGTGCCACCCTCCGCTTGAACGATCTCTTCTGTCTTCATCTCTGGGTCCCTCCTTTAAGAATATTTGATACGTGGATCAAGAAATGCATAGATAATGTCTACAACAAGGTTCATCATGACAAAGATAAATGCTATTAAAAGTACAACACCTTGTACAATAGGAAAATCAGATTTCATAATGGCTTCTACAGTAAACTTACCAATTCCTGGCCATGCAAATACAGTCTCTGTAAGTACTGCCCCGCCCATAAGATACCCTAATTGTATCCCTATGACAGTGACTATAGGAATAAGTGCATTTGATAGCGCATGTTTTTTAATTACCTTATGTTCTGCAATCCCTTTTGCTCTTGCTGTTCTTATGTAGTCTTTTGATAATGTTTCAAGCATTGTACTTCTGGTCATCCTTGCAATAATTGCCATAGAATACATAGCGAGCGTTACAGATGGAAGAATGAGATGCCTAAGGGCTGAAACAAAAGAATCCATATCTCCTTCTATTAAACTATCAATCAAATAAAATCCTGTTACATTGCTTGGTCTTAAAAGGGTTTCTATTCTGCCTTGTGCTGGAACCCACCCAAGCGTCCCCGAAAAAAGTATAATGAGTAAAATACCCAGCCAGAAAATAGGCATGGAAACACCTACTAAAGCTGTTACCATACTTATATTGTCAATAATAGAATTCTTCTTAACTGCAGATATAACGCCTAAGAATATCCCTACAATTGAGGCTAAAATTATAGCGCAGATTGCAAGTTCAATAGTTGCTGGAAACCTTGAAAAAATTTCTTTTGCAACTGGTGTTTTAGTATAATAAGATGTCCCAAAATTACCTTTAAATACCCCCTTCATATAATCTAAATATTGCGTTACAACTGGTTCATTAAGCCCATTTGCCTCGCGCCACTCAAACATTTTTTCCTGTGTTGCATGTTGCCCTAGTACAATAGATGAAGGATCTGGGGAAAAAACACGCATAATACTAAAAATGATAATAGAAACACCCAGTAATACTGGAATAAGTAATAATAGTCTTTTTATGATATACTTTATCATCTTATCTACTTTCCTCCTATGTTATTAATTGTCAAACTAAAGTGGTCATAAATCCCTTATTAAATAACATAGCAAATACCATTCACTTTCATTAATGAATGGTATTTGCTCTTGTATGATTCATTGAAATCTCTATTATTTAGCAGATTCCTTATACATATCTTTAAAGAAAATATTACCTGTTGCATGATAAGAATAATTCTGAACACTTGGGGTATGTGCTGAAAGGCTAGATGCATGAGAAATCGGAACCCAAATAGCAAGATCTGCAATATATTGTTCTGCTTTTTCATAGATTGCATCTCTTTCAGGACCTTTCTCAGTTGAAGTACCTTGTGAAATCATTTCGTTGTATGTAGCATCATTAAAACGAGAAACATTAAGTGCTGGATTTTGATCTCCTAAAAGATTAAGGAAGTTATCAGGGTCACCGTTATCCCCGATCCAACCGTAGAAACATACATCATAATCTCCAGCTATTACTTTATCTTTATAAGTGGTCCAGTCATAATCTTCTATTATAACATTTACACCCACTTTACTGAAATAAGATAGAATCGTTTCAGCTAAAGCTTTATTTCTTGGGTTATAAGGTCTTGGGTTATTATAAACAATCATTTTAATATCTTGATTAAATCCTGCTGCAGCAAGTTCTGCTTTTGCAGCTTCTGGATCATATGCAACTTGTTTAACATTCTCACTGTATCCTGGAATGAATGAAGGAAGTATTGTTGTTGCTGTTTCTGCATAATCACCATAAAGTGCTTTTACAAGTTCTGGTACATTGATTGCTTTAGAAAGAGCTACTCTTACAGCTGGATTATCAAATGGTTTTCTTGATACATTATAAGCCATGTAGTTGATATTCATACCTGGCATATTATAAAGCACATTGCCATCTGCTTCTATTTGAGCAACACCAGTTGAGTCAATACCGTCTATAATATCAACTTCACCATTTTTAAGTGCAACGATTCTAGCTGAGTTATCAGGAATAAATTTAAATACTACGTTTTGAGTCTTTGCTTTTTCTCCCCAATATTCTTCATTTCTTTCTAAAATAATATCCTCTGCTGGACTCCAGCTTACAAACTTATAAGGGCCTGTTCCAACTGGTGCTTTATTGACATTACCAGCGTTTTCTTCAAGTGCTTTAGGGCTTACAATAGGCGCTGCAAGGCTCATTGCAAGGTTTGCAAGAAATGCTGAGTTTTGTTTTGTAAGATTAATCTTAACAGTATATGTATCAATAGCTTCTACATCTTTCACATCTGCAAAAACGAAGCTTGCATAGGGCATATCTTCAACAACCTGTGGTGGAATTTGTCTATCGATATTCATTTTTACTGCTTCTGCATTAAAGTCAGTTCCATCGTGGAATTTAACCCCTTCACGTAATTTAAACGTGTAAGAAAGGCCATCATCACCTTTTTCCCAACTTTCAGCGAGCGCTGGTATAACTTCTGTAGAATCTTTTTCATATGCTAAAAGACCTTCATAAATATTAACGATTACCTTTGATGATTCGCCATCATCAACAAATGCAGGGTCTAATCCTCGTGGTTCTGCCCCTTGTGCAAATACTATTGTTTGACTTGCTTTATCTTCTTTCGTACTAGCACTACTTTCACTAGCATTTTTACTACCTGTTTCACTGCTACCACAACCAGTAAGCATTGTAAAAGCCAGTGTTGAAGCTAATAATAAAGCCCATGTCTTTTTCATTCTCTTTCATCTCCTCAACAGTTTACATAAATTCGATCACACGTATCCATTCCGAATCATTATTCGCTTTACTGCAAATTTATACACTTCCTTGTTTTTATGTATACTGTTCAATATTTTCAACAGTATCATAATTTGCAGTTTAAATAATAAAAACATTTTTTTATTATTAGTACGTGCTCTATGTATTATATATTTACTAGTAAATTATGTCAATAAAATATCAACTATTTGCCACTATTAAATAGTTTATCTATTCAAACATTTAATTTTTTAGCAACATAAAATTTCTCTTTTGTAGAATTATCTCCTTTCAATCATTTTATCTATCTATTTTGTTATTTCTTTTCGCCTAATAATAAATGTATAATTAAAAATACCTATAAACTTTTTTTAACTTATAAGGAGGTATCGACAACTTCAACGCGTTATCGTTACCTCCTTATAAGTAGATCTAGTAATAATTTAATATACAAAGCTGCTGATAGTTATACCCTTTAGCCTTTACTACTGCTCTATACTATGCGCTATGATTAATTAGTATTATTTTCTTCTTACAACTATATGAATCCCTTCATCTTGTTTCCATTCACCATAAAAAACATCCTCAATCTTTTCAACGCCAGATAAACGTACTTGTTTTAGAAGCCACTTTTCATCAAATCCAATCGCCTTTAAATTATGCATTAAAACTTCTCCGTCTAGAATTATTGCTATAGAAAGAAATACAGGCTTATAGGGTAAGTTTAAATCCTGGGATATAGGTCTATCATATTGAGATTTTTTTAAAACACTAATGGCCCCACTCTGTTCCAAAATAGCAAACTCAATCTCTCGTATTGAGAAGGTGTCTTTTTGTCTTAAAATACTGAGCAACTCATTTATGTCTAACTTTTGCTTTTTGATTACTTCATAGTCAATTTGACCATCTCTTATTATTATTGCCGGATCTCCTTCTAAAAGCTTTCTTGTTCTTCTGAATTTTTGTGTTATCCATTCAACTGTGTATGTTAAAATGCCCCATAAGCAAAGTGCGTAAAGTATATATCCGATCGTAATTTCATCATCATAAATTGCATTTCCTAATAGTTCTCCAAGTACAATAGCTGATAAAAAATCAAAGGGCGTTATGGCATTTATTTCTGCTCTACGTACAAACTTTGTCAGGGTAAATAGTGCAAAAAATCCAATAATAAGTTCAAATGTTAATTGCGAAATGGGCCCCTCAAACATCATCTCACCTCTTTTATCCTTTTGATAACTAGATACATCTTTGAGCAAAAAAATATGTAAGTTTACTGGATTATACTTACTCTCCTATCTTGTCCAAATTCATCTAATATATCCTCTAAAGTAAAGTATGGTTCTTGGCACACGGCTATCCCACCCACACAAGAAAGTGTGCAAAAAACGCACACACTTGTGAAACAGGAAAGTTTGGTCTCTTGCAAGTAAGACGCACTTTCCTATTTCAAAATAAAAGCAGCTACTCCATAATCTAGTAGCTGCACGTTAAAAATAAGTATTAACTTATAACCAGGGATACAATCATTTATAAAGATTTTAATTTTAATCACTGTTTTTTAAAGTTTGATAAATATGGACGTCCCTTTGTGGAAATGGTATCGAAATGCCCTCTTTATCAAAAGTTACTTTAACTTGTTCTTGTAAGTCATAATAAATACTCCAGTAATCTTCTTTTTTACACCATACTTTAACTGCAAAGTTAATAGAACTTTCTGCGTGTTCTGCAACTCGGATAATTGGTTCAGGATCTTTTAATATCAGTGGGTGCTCTATACTGATTTTATTAAGTATGCCTTTAACTTTAACTATATCCTCTTGATAACCAACGCCAAATATCAAATCTACACGACGGGTATCTTCAACAGAATAATTAATCATCTTGCCATTTGCTAAATCGCCATTAGGTATGACCACTCTCTTATTATCAACTGTCGTTAGATACGTATATAATAGATGTATTGTAGTAACTGTTCCCATATAGCCTTGCGCTTCTATAAAGTCCCCCACATTAAAGGGGCGAAACGTTAAAATCAATACCCCTCCTGCAAAGTTTGAAAGACTATCTTTTAAAGCTAACCCAACCGCCAAGCCTGCTGCGCTTAATACTGCAATAAAAGTAGTCATTGGAATGCCCACTATAGTTGCTGCTGTTATAAGCACTATTATCTTTAAGATAAATGATGCTACTGATTTGATAAAAGAGTGCAGGGACATATCTACCTTGCTTTTAGTTAATGTGTTATCCAACATATGAATAATACCTTTAATTACTTTAAACCCTATAAACAATACAAGAAGTGCGCCCAAATATATAGGACTGTACTGCATAGTAATTTCCATAAGTTTTTCTTTCACATTCATAGCTTTTCTCCTCCCTATCTGCTAGTCATATTTTTTGATGCTTTTTATTGTACATAGCCTATATGTATAAATGATAAATAGCTCCTATCCTATACATTATAAAATTATCCTGTAATATCTTCAACACTTAATCAAACTGAGCACTTATTAATAGTATTATATCCATTTATAAAAAAATACCTAAAGGAGCCGTCACCTCTAAACTGACCGTTCCTCTAGGTATTTTAATTTGATTAATTTCTTATACTTATAATTACTTTATTTTTGTTAGTTCAATAGCTCTGGCATCTGCGAAAAATTGGTTTTCACCTGACATAGCCCATATAAAAGAATAGTTTGTTGTACCAACACCGCTATGAATAGACCAATACGGTGAAATAACTGCTTCTTCATTTCTAATCACAATATGCCTGGTTTGATCTTCACATCCCATAAAATGAAATACAAGATCTGTTTGAGGTATATTGAAATACAGATAGACTTCACTTCTTCTTTCATGAATATGAGGTGGCATACTATTCCATACACTACCTTCTAACATCGTCGTGAATCCCATTACTAAATGGCAGCTCTTAACGCCACTAGGATGAATGTACTTATAAAGCACGCGTTCATTAGCAGCTTGCGCCGTCCCCAGTTCAAGTTTTTGGGCATCTTTTTTATAAATCATTGTAGTTGGGAATGTTACATTGGCTACCGTACTTATAAAATAAAACTTAGCTAAATTGTTAGGATCTTGACTTGAAAATTCAACAGACTGTTGTCCTTTACCAATATAAAGTCCATCCATTAACTCCAAATGATATGATACACCATCAACCTTAACATCTCCAGGCCCGCCAATATTAATTATTCCCATCTCTCTGTTTTCTAAAAAGAAAGTTTGGCTAGGTGGTGTTAGTTCTTTAATATCAAGAGAGTTTTCTGGATAAACACCTCCAATAATCATACGGTCTGCATGAGAGTAAACTGCTTTTATAGTATTTAATACAAATAATTCATTAACAAGAAATGCTTCTCTTAATTGATCCGTATCAAAGTGCTTAACCTCATTATAATGAGATATGTGTTTTTCCTGCATAACTAAATCTCCTTATAGCTCTATATTTTATACTTTGAGTGATTAAATTTATCTAAAGTCTTGACCGCCATTTATTTGAATGACTTCACCTACAAGATAACTCGACTCTTCAGATGCAAGGAAATACATTGCATTTGCTACATCTTCTGGTGTTCCAAAACGCTTTGCAGGAATACCTTGTTTCCAGCTCTCCATAAGTTCTTTATTGGTTGCACTATGGAAGTCAGTATCTACAACCCCTGGTGAAACCGCATTAACTCTAATATTATAGCCAATAAACTCTTTTGCTGTAGCTCTTGTAAAAGCTAAAATAGCAGCCTTTGCAGCAGCATATGCCGCAATACCTGGGCCTCCGCCATTGTATGCTGCGATAGATGTAATGTTAAGAATACTTCCGCCCTCATTTTTCATATAAGGAATAACGGCTCTTGTACAATAAAAGGGATTATACAGATTAAGCGCTAAAACTTTATTCCAAAAATCTGTACTCATTTCTTCTACTGGGCATCTACCACATAAACTTCCTGCATTGTTAATAAGTACATCAATCTTACCATACTTCTCAGCTACTGCTTTCATCATACTGTTAACTTCTTCTTCCTTTGTCACATCAGCATAGAAAAAACTTGCTTCATAACCTTCTTTATTTAGGGTTTCTATAGCGTCTTTTCCTGCTGCTTGATCTATATCATTAAGTGCTATAGTATAACCTTCTTTTGCAAATCTCTTTGCAGTTGTAAAACCAATACCTCTTGTTCCACCTGTAATTAAAATAACTTTTTGTGCCATTGTATGATCTCCTTTTTTATATTTATTAATTAATCTTTCAAAATTAACCTAGATTACTTGTTTTTTGTAAGCTGTCCTTAGATTTTCTACCATCTTCAGAGCACCTGTTGATGCCGCTCTGTCTGTAATATCATCTGTAAGCACAGTAATATCAGTTTCACTAATGCCTTTAGCCTCTAAAACCACTTTGAAAATATCTTTTAAAGGTGAAGAACCTCCTATATAAATGTGATGATATTTATTTTGGATATCTGATATAATATTTGGATTAATATCATTACAAATCAATGCTCCTGCTAAAAAGTTAGCCCGCTCATTAGGTGTAGTATCTAGTTGAATATCCATAAGCCTAACTGCAAAAGCAGATTTCGTTACACCATTTTCAAGTTCAAAGGCTATACCTTTTTTGACAGACTCTTCATCGATTTCTGTAATGAGACTAGGTAATATTGAACTTGATAAAATAGTAGCATTTACAAGTGCATGTAAAAACTCACCTAACATCGTTGTCGAACACTTTTCAATTTCATTCGCTTCATTGATCCATACAAACTTTGTATGAGATCCTGGTAAAATCATAAGTGCAGGCCCTTTGATATTGCAAAGCTCAATAATGCCAAAAGCTTCAACTTCTTCGCCTCTCATAACATCTATCTGACTTAAAGTTTCCATAGAAGGTAGATCTACAGCATTCTTTACCCCTGGTATAAAATAAAAAGGTTTGTTTTCTAACCAAGTAAATTCTTTCTTTTCAATGCCATTTATTAGATCATTCATAGAGACTGGGCTTATGCGATAAGGTAATTCCATGAGCCCTAGATTACATGTAATCATACCAGAAGCTGCGAAGTATTCTACATCTGATATTTGTCGACCCGCTTTTTCTAACCCTTCAAAAATAATTTTAGCAAGCCCGGATTCTAGAATATCCTGACTGCCTGTAATAGCTACGTCTTTAATCCCTACTTTAGTGCTGGCTGTAGAAAGAATTTGACGACCCTCTATAACTTTAATACGACTATTTGTTGTTCCAACATCAACTGTTATTGCTATCACTTATGTTCCTCCCTCGTTGTCTCATTTGTGTAATTATATTTTTAATGATCGGCATGAAGAACGTAACAACTGCAATACTCAATAAGACAGCACTAATAGGTCTTGTAAATAAAACGTTAATTTCTCCACCTGACATCATCAATGATTTTCTAAGTTCTCTTTCAGCCATAGGCCCAAGTATTAGTGCAAGTACAATAGGCGAGGCAGGAAACTCAAGCTTTTGCATGATATAACCAATAATGCCACTTATAAACATGACTATCACATCAAAAAAGTTATTATTAATGGCATAAGATCCTACTATACACAGTACAAATATTACAGGTGTAAGTATGTAAGATGGGATGGCTATAATTTTTGTAAACCATTTAATACCTATAAAACCGAGAATTAGCATAAAAAGATTGGCTGTTAAAAACCCAATGAAAATTGTATAAACTAAAGGTCCGTGATCTCTAAATAGAAGTGGTCCTGGCTGAAGTCCCTGCATAATAAGTGCCCCCAGCATAATAGCCGTTGTTGCGTCTCCTGGTATCCCAAGTGTTAATAAAGGCACCATCGCACCACCTGTTACTCCATTGTTTGCAGCTTCTGGTGCTGCAATAGCTTCCGGTATACCTGTTCCAAATTTCTCTGGATGTTTTGAAAATCTTTTTGCTTCATTATAAGCTACAAAAGCACCGATATCTCCACCCGCGCCCGGTATAATTCCTATAAAGGTCCCAATAAGTCCAGAACGTATTGCCGTTGGTATAACTTTTTTCAAATCTTCCCATGTTGGCAAAACACGGCTTACTGTTTGTTTGATACTTATTTTTTTCATCATGTCCTCAAGGCTGATAAAGGATTGAGATAAAGCAAATAACCCAATCATAACAGGAATAAAAGAAAAACCATTAAACAAATTCATATTACCAAAAGTAAATCTTTGATATCCTGTTACAATGTCAATCCCTACAGTTGATACAAGCAGTCCGATTACCCCTGCCATAATACCTTTTAGTACATGTTTTCCTGAAACACTTGCTATAATACTAAGTCCAAACATCGCTAGTGCAAAATACTCAGGCGCACTAAATTTTAAGCCGATCTTAGCAAGCTGTGGTGAGATAAGTATAAGTAAAATAACACTCAATGTTCCACCGATATAAGAAGAAACTGTAGATATTCCCAGTGCTCTTCCGGCTTCACCTCTTTTTGACATTTCAAATCCATCTAAAGCTGTAGCTGCAGCAGCTGGTGTTCCTGGGGTTTTAAGAAGTATTGCTGAGATTGAGCCGCCATAAATGGCTCCCGCATAAATACCTAATAAAAGCAAAATGCCACTTTCAGCATCCATTCCAAATGTAAGTGGTAAGAGCAGTGCTACTCCCATTGTTGCAGTTAAGCCTGGAAGGGCTCCTATTGCAATACCTGCTGCAACACCACATGCTATCATAAATAATATTTCAAAGCTCATTACTGCTGCCAAACCATGTCCAAGTAGTTCTAGCATTTCTTTTCCTCCTAACCTAGTATGCCTGTTGGCAGCGGTACAGCTAGCAACAGTTTAAACACACTGTATATAATCCCTGTAACAAGAACAGATGATAAAACCAGTTTGGGATAATGTTTCATACCATAAAAACGAATAAGTCCAAATAAAAAGAGTGGCGTAGCAATAATAAAACCAATCACATTAAGTAGTATCATATAAACGAGTAAACTCACCATTGTAATATATGCCTTGATTGCATATATTTCAAATAAACCTGTTGTACTCTCATCCTTACTGAGCATGCTTGATATAAAAAGCAAAATGCTGAGTCCAATTAAACTAAAAGCCAATATTCTTGGAAAAAAGTCAGGACCTGTTATCTGACCGCCGCCTATACTTGGAAATGTCGTAATCTCTATAAGAACAAAAATCCCAATTAAGATAAAAAGGATAGATATAATCATATTTCCCTTTTTCACAATTGCACCTCCATGAAGTTGTAATAGATAGGCAAATAACGGGTATTCACCTATCTATATATCTTTAAAATGAATTATTTAATATCAGCTACAAGATCTTTGAAAAATTTATTTTCTGTATTCATTTTTTCTCTATATTGTGCTTCATCTAATATTGCAATAGATAATCCGCTAGAGGCCATAAATGAAGTAAACGATTCTTCCTTAACCGCTTTACCAAATCCATCTTTTAATACATTCATCACATCATCTGGCGTATCCTTTGGTACTGCTAAACCTCTCCATGTACCAATTGCAACATCATAGCCCACTTCTTTAAGTGTTGGTACATCTGGAAATGATTTAGATCTTTCGTTATCTGCAACAGCAAGTATCTTAAGTTGACCAGCTTCAACTTGTGATGCAACCTCAGCTGGACTTACAGTTACTGCTTCAATATGTCCGCCTAAAAGTGCTGCAACTGCTGGTGCTGCGCCTTCATAAGGAATATGATTAAATTCAGCGCCAGCTGCTTTTTCAATAGCTACTGCAGCTAAGTGCCATATCGCACCTACTCCTGAATTACCTATCTGAACTTTTCCTGCATTGTCTTTAGCATATGTTAGAAACTCTTCTACTGTATTCCAAGGTGCATCTGCTGCCACAGTAATAGCCGCAGGTTCTGCATTGATTTGCATAATTGGTCTAAAGTCATCGCTTGTAAACGGTGCTAAATTTTGTGGTGGTAATGTTGTTAGTTCAACACAAACTGTTGTAACTGTATAACCATCTGGCTTCGAATTTGCACCTTCACCCATACCTACCGCACCGCCTGCTCCTGTTTTATTAACAACTACAAGTGGCTGTGCAAAGTGATTTTTGGCTGCATCTGCAACTGCTCTTGTAACAATATCCGTTCCGCCTCCAGCTGAAAATGGAACAATCATTGTAATAGGACTACTTGGAAATTTTGCTTCTTCTTTTTTACACCCAGTTAACATTGTAGCTCCAAGTGCTGCTATTAATACTATTGAACCTATTTTTTTTGTAAGTCTTTTCATTTTTTTACCTCCGCATTTTTTAGTTTTGATATACCCCTATTTATTTTAAGACATTATGTCCCAAAATCTAACTTATTAAGTTTACATATTCCTGGAAATGGGATTTTAATAAATCATATCTGCCTTCACTTATAAGTTTAGTATTGACTAAACATGACCCAAGTCCAAATGCATTAACCCCTGCCTTGATATAGGCTCCCATATTACTAAGATCCATCCCACCTACAGCCATTATTTTAACATCCTGCAATGGCCCTCTAAGCTGCTTTATGTATTCTGCACCCAGTGCAACTGCCGGAAAGAGTTTTACAATTTCACAGCCTAATTCACACGCCTTAACAATTTCAGTGGGACTAAATACCCCTGGTGCAATAAGTACTTTCTTTTGAAGTGCTGCCTCTATACATTCCTCTGAAAGATTTGGCGAAATCAAAAACTGTGCGCCCGCCTCAATAGCCTGTAGTGCATCTGTTTTGCTTTTGACAGTTCCAGCTCCAACGTATGCCGCCTTTTCATATTTCTTAGATGCTTCTTCAATAATTGTTAATGCTTTTTTTGTATTTAAGGTTACTTCAAAATTTGTGATCCCAGCTTCTATTAACGTCTCCATTACCTTAAAGTTATCTTCATACTCTAAACCTCTTAAGATAGCAACTATTTTCTTATTTAAAATATTCTCTAACACTTGCTGTTTCATCTTAAATAGCCTCCTTCTTAGTTCCATAATACGTTTATTAAAACAACAGCATCCATTATTTCAGTGTGTTTTTCACATTATGCAATAATGTTCCCGTTATTAACCTTGTATATTCTAATACCTTAAAACCCTATTCAATGCCTAATCGTTCCACATAATGAAACAGTGTTCCGTTATATCTTTGTAAAAATAGTGGAATATCTCTATTCCATCATTTGTTTCACAATGTGAAACTCCGTTCCCTTTTACTGTTAAAAAAATATTTGGATTTCGTTTGTTCCATATTATGAAACCACGTTCCAGTAATATTGTATAAAAATAACAATATATATTTTTAATTGAAATGACCTAATTGATAAGAAATCATCTTTGTCGTTTCAGTTATCTGCTGAACAAGCTCTGGCACCCGTTCTTTCGTAATATAAATGGTTGGTCCTGCTATACTTATAGATGCAATAACTTTACCATATCGATCATAAATAGGGGCTGCCACACATCTTATACCTTCTTCGTGTTCGATCTCATCAAAGCCATAACCTTGTGCCTTAATTTTTTTAAGCTCTGCTTCAAAGTCTTTATGATTTGTAATTGTATTGGGCGTATAATATGTCATATCTTCTTCTTTTACTAAGGCTTTGACCCTGTTAAAATCCATATCACATAAAAGGACTTTTCCAACTCCTGTACAATGAAGCGGTACACGTTTACCAATCTGAGAATAAATACGAATAGTATTTGCCCTTATACTTTCTACCTTATCAATATATACGGCTTCTTCACCATCAAGTACTGCAAGATGAACAATCTCCTGAGTTTTATTTGCTAGATCCTGAATATATGGTTTCGCAATAATCCTTAAATCCATAGATTCTAATAACGATCCTGCAAGCAGTAATATCTTTGTACCCAAGCTATAGTTATTTGTCTCTAAGTCTTGTTTAACATATCCTCTGTTTAGTAATGACATTAATAATCTATGAGTTGTACTTTTGTGTAAGCCCAAGATATTTGCTAAAGTAGTAACACCACAACCATTTTTATGTCTCGCAAGCTCTTCTAAAATAATAAGTGAGCGGTCAACAGATTGTACAGCCCCCTCCTTATATTCTTTCATTTTCAGCCTTCTTCCACAATAGATTTTACAAATTTTGGTTTCACTCTAGTTTTATGTAGCTATATCAAACAAAATAATTATAAGTTAATATTTTTTTTTGTTCACATTGCTTTGTATAACTAATTATATGACTGTCGTTTCATAAAGTCAAGCAAAAACTTATAAAACCTTATTTCCCCTTAAAGTCTATCTCTTTAAATACTTTAATATCATAAAAATCACCTTAGTTCCCTTGTGCTTAAACACACGTTATAAGGTGATTTTTAATGCCAATCTCTAATTTATCATTACTAACTTTTTAAATCTACTGATAAAATATCGATCTGCTCCGCTATCTGCGATGAAATGGCACAGACTTCTTCGGCAGATTCTATTGTATTTTGAGTTGCCACAAACACCTCTTCGATAATAGCTGAAACATCCATCATTTGATTAGATACTGCTTCTATATCTCTAAAAATATTATTGAAAAATTGACCGGCATCTTCAACCATAGAGACACCTGCCTCAATCGCGCCATTGCCCTCCCCCATGGAAACAACCGCATGTTTAATTTCAAGCTGTATTGTACGAATAAGATTACCAATTTCACTGGCTGCACTGGCTGATTGTTCCGCTAACTTTTTAACTTCTCCTGCAACTACCGCAAACCCTTTTCCTTGTTCTCCTGCGCGAGCTGCTTCTATCGCAGCATTTAAAGCCAGAAGATTAGTTTGTTGTGCAACACTCGTAATGAGCGATACAATACGGCCTATTTCCTTTGAGTTATCTTCTAAATGATCAATTGCTTTTGTTGATATCTCAAATTTCTTCCCTATTGACTGCATTTGTTTAAAAACTAAATCAATGACATTTGCACCTTCTTCTGCTTTTAAAGAAGCTGCTACAAACGATTCAACTACATTTTGCAAGTCACCGTCGATCTTTTCCATTCCTATAGTAATGGTTGCAGATGAATCAGCTATTTTGCTCGACATACTCGCCTGCACATGTGTAGATGTTTTAACTTCTTGTATGGATTTGCCTATATTGTTTATAAAGTTATTTCGCTCTTGATTTGTATTTATTAAGTACTCTGGCAAAACATTATTTTGCTTTTTATTTTTTTCTATTTGTTGCAGTGTAGTCTTTAGATTTTCTGAAATGTCGCTTAGATTATTATAAACTAAACGCATTTCATCTACGTTACTATTTGGCATCTCATAGGTAAAATTATCTTTAGATATAGCATAACTCCATTCATAAATACATTTTATATGCCTATTAATAACTTTTGAAAAAATGATAAAACCAATAAGCACTACACTCGTAATACATCCGATAGCGACTAAAATGATTTGTACAAATGGTTCTTTAAAATTGATACTTAGCCAAGCTTGCATGAAATAAACTAATAAGCTGAGCAGTACATTAAAACCTAGTAAGAGAATTGCTAAAATAGTTAACACCTTCATATTTAAGATTTTTTTCAATTGTATCTCCCCCATTTTGATGTATTAGCTTTGGTTTTAAAATAAGAGCAGGTGAAAAACTATTCACATGCTCTTATTTTACCTTTTAGGCTATAATACTTCAGTTAATTCCTTATTCAATCTCTCTTCAACCATTTTTTTAGTTTTTAATAATACTACTTCATCAACTACTTGTGCACATTGTTTTTGCGATAAGTTCTGGACTTGTTCTCGTGTTTCTAAAATCGATCTCGGAGACATACTTAATTCGTCGATCCCCATACCAATCCATAATGGAATTAGTTTTTTATCAGCTGCAGCTTCACCGCACATCCCAGCCCAAATACCAGCTGCGTGAGCACTGTCAACAATTTTTTTGATTAAACGGATAACTGCTGGCTGGTAAGATGAATATAAGTGTGCTACATCTGTATTCATTCGATCTACAGCAATAGTATACTGAATAAGATCATTAGTCCCAATGCTAAAAAAGTCAACTTCCTCTGCAAACAAGTCAGCCATTATCGCTGCAGCTGGTGTTTCCATCATCATACCTACTTCGACGTGCTCATTAAACGGTATACGTTGTTGTCTTAATTCTTCCTTTGTCTCTTCTATAACTGATTTAGCCTCTATTAACTCTTCCATATCAGCAATCATCGGTATCATAATACGAAGCTCCCCATAAGCGCTTGCCCTAAGTAAAGCTCTAACTTGCACTTTCCATAGTAAAGGGTTTTTGAGGCATAACCGAATTGCTCTGCATCCTAAAAAGGGATTCATCTCTTTTGGAATCTCGAGATAATCTAATTCTTTATCGCCCCCTATATCAAGCGTTCTTATGACTACTGGGCGCCCATCCATTTTTTCTAAAACTTCTTTATAAGCAAGAAATTGCTCTTCTTCATCTGGAAAATCACTTCTGCTCATATAAAGAAATTCTGTTCTAAAAAGACCAATGCCTTCTCCATCATTTTCTAATACCATCTTCACATCTTTTGGCACACCAATATTGCCTGCAAGCTCAACTTTGATGCCGTCTGATGTGATACTTTTGGTTCCTTTAAGCTGTTCTAAAGCTGCTCTTTTGTTTACGAGTTTAATCTGCTTTTCTTTATAGGTTTTAATACATTCTTCAGTCGGATCAGTATAAATCGCCCCTGTTTCTCCATCAAAAACCATCATTTGCCCATTTGATGTGAGTTCAGTCATGTGAGGTGCAACTACTAAAGGTATTCCCAGCATTCTGGCAATAATTGCAGCATGAGAAGTCGGTCCCCCTATTTCGTTAATAATCCCTATAACTAACTCCGGATTCATCTGAGCCGTATCTGAAGGTGTGAGGTCATCTGCAATAATAATAGACGGTTCTGACAGGTCTAAAATATTGAAAGCTTCAGTACCCGCAAGAAGCCTTTGAATGCGGCTGGTAATATCTTTTATATCCATAGCACGCTCTTTCATATAAGCATCTTCCATAGCTTCAAAGATAGCAATAAATTGATTTGCAACACAATCCAGCGCCCATTCAGCATTGCAGCTTTGTTCATCAATCGCTACTTCTACGCCCTCTATCAATTCAATGTCTTCTAGCATTGTAATATGCGCATCAAATATTTGTGCTTCGTTTTCACCCTTTGTCTGGATCATCTCATTATAAATTTTTGTCACTTCTTCTATGGCTTTTGTTCTGGCAGTATGAAACCTATCTTTTTCCTGCTCTTTGTCTTTCCCCTGTATAAAAAGAATATCATGTTTAACAGTGTTTTTTATCAGAACTTTTCCTATTGCTATGCCCGGTGATATAGGTGTACCTTGTATGCTGGTCATAATGTCCTCCTACTCGCCACATCCACTTTGAATGAAAGTTGTAATGGCCCCAATAGCCTCTTTTTCATCACTTCCTTCTGCAACAAAAGTTAACTTATCCCCTTGGGCAGCTCCTACTGACATTACTGAAAGAATACTTTTTGGCTGATACTTTTTATTATCTATGTCGTTTTTATAAAAATAAATTTCAGACTTAAAATCTTTTACAAGTTTTGTAAGAAGGCTTGCTGGTCTTGCATGCATGCCTTGAGGGTTTGTGAGTGTTAAAGTAATTTTTTCCATAATAATCTCCTTTATTTTTCTAAATGATTTAATAAATAACGCTCTGCTTCTGCTGACCATAATCCTTTATGTTTATCAATAATATCTGCAAGTTCTTTATAAAAAGGATCACTTTCTCCTTTTGTCCTAAAGTCTTCAAGTGCAGTTAAAGGCATATCAATCCCATTATATATCAATTTCTTGCCACCTGGAATATTGGGCAGATTTAAAATAGCCTCTGATGCGCTATCAATTCCTCCAACATGTGTAATCATAACTGCGGGATTAATTAATCCTTTTGCAGACATTTCCAGTGACTCTCTCATATCATCATCATTACCGCCTGTCGAGCCCATAATATGGGTAGGTGTATAATGAATGTTATAAAAGTTAACAGAAGCTGAAAACTCTGTATCTGTCGGACCTGCAAAGAAATTCATACAGCCGTCTTTACCTAAGATCTTATCTGCATCTTCAATAAGTTTGCGAATAGGTGCATATACAAAAACATCATCATAGCCTGTGCCCCCTACAATACTATTTAGGTGGGCTGGTACGTCTTCAATGTCTTTTGTGTTCACATAAATAAGCTCAACACCACATGTTTTTGCATGTTCTTCACTAAATAATGTTTTTGCACGGTTAATTCTTGCTTCATCAATATCAGTTACAACAAGAATGCCTGGTCTTCTGTCACAATGAAGCGCGTAGTCTATGGCACCAAGTCCCATAGGTCCAACACCTGCTAAAAGTGCCATTTTACCCCCTTCAACAATACCCATATGATGTACATATTTGCCTGTTTCTGTATGGTAGTTTGCATGAAAACCGCCTATAATACAAGACATTGGCTCTGATAATGAAGCATCATAAAAAGCTTCACCTTCATATTTTAATAAAAATCCAAGTTCCATAACTTCTTGAGGGATAATCGTATAAGTTGCATTACCACCGAAGAATTCAAATGAATAACCTGGTGCATAAGGACTGCCTTTATAGTTAAGCGCTGGCTGAATAGCAAATTTTTCACCTGGTTTAAATTGATCTTGCCACTTTTTACCTACCTCTACTATAACCCCTGCAAACTCATGCCCCATAATTGTTGGATGTTCTGCAATGTTTTCTGGTACCCTTTTATGCTTAGATCCTTGAATAACAGCTTTATAGGTTGACATACAAACACTGTCTGATACAACTTTAGCCAGTATTTCATCGTCTTTAATAGCCGGTAAGTCAAATTCCTCTAGTTTTAATGTATTCACATCATATAATCTTACTGCTCTTGTTTTCATTCTTCTATCTCCAATCTTCTAAATAATAATGTTAATCTTTTGCTTGAGTGCTTCTATCGTATCCCATTCACCCATAATCGTACCTTCTTGCATAACTGTCGCTGCACTAGCCGCTACGCCAAGTGTAATGGCTTCTTTAAGTGAAGCTTTATTATTTAATGCATGAGCAAGCGCTGCTACCATAGAGTCTCCTGCACCAACAGTACTTTTAACGGGAACTTTAAGCCCTTCTATCATCAGTTGTTCATTTTGTGTAACAACAATACATCCTTTTTCACCTCTTGAGATTACAATTACCTCAGTTTTACCTTTTAATAAGCTCTTTGCAAGTTTAATAGCCTTATCAATCGTTTCTATTTTCTGGCCGCAGAGTTCCTCAAGTTCATGAATATTAGGTTTGATAAGATAGGGCTCTGCATCAATCCCTTCTCTTAGCATCTCTCTGTCTGCATCTAAAATAACTTTAGCCTGAACTAAGTTGGCTCTTTGTATCCATTTCTTATAAATAGCTTTAGAAACATTAGCAGGTACACTTCCTGCAAGTACTAAAAAATCTCCTTCAGTTAAATAACTAAAAATAAGTTCTTCTAACTGTTTTAAAACTTCATCTGAAACAGGCGCACCGGTCTCATTAATATCCGTATAGGTCTGATGCCGTTTATCAACAATTTTTATATTCGTTCTTGTTTGTCCTTCGGCTTGAATAAAATGATGCTTAATACCTATTTTATCCAACTGATCTTGTATAAATACACCCGTTTTTCCGGCACAAATTCCCAGTGCTAAGCTTTCACCTTTTAGGTTTTTGATCATCTTAGAGACATTAATCCCTTTTCCCCCGGCATCTTCCCTAACTGTTTCTGCGCGATTAACCTGATCTACTAATAAGTTGCTTAGTATAATCGTTTTATCCACAGCTGGATTAAGTGTTACTGTATAAATCATGGCTTTTTCCTTCCTTAAATTACTTCTATTTTAATCTATTAAACACTGATTATTGTCTTGTAAATTGTTTATACATATAATCTACATCTGTTGTTTTTCTTAATTCTTCTACTTTAGATTCCTCTTCTAACATTTCTGCTAAATTAGCTAAAATCATAAGATGCTCATTGCCTATTCCTGCAATCCCTATTACCAAATAAGCAATGCCTTCTCCAAAATCAATACCGTCTGGAAACTGTAAAATACTAATACCTGTTTTATGAATTCTTTCTTTAGCATCGCTTACGCCATGAGGAATAGCTGTACCATTTCCTATATAAGTTGTTAAATCTTCTTCTCTTTGTAACATCGCATCAATATATTCAGGATCTACATAACCACCATCTACAAGTAACTGTCCCGCCATTTTAATAGCTTCTGTTTTGCTTACACTTTTAAGTCCTAACTTAATATTTTTTTTACTAAGCGCTGTATTTTGTTCTCCCTGTACTTCAGTCTCAGGTGTATAGCCTGTTTTCCCAGTAGCTGCTAATCTTTTCACAAGTTCATCATAGACATTAGTATTAATAAAATCATCTATAGAAATGTGCTGTGCATTAGGAGCTGATGATTTTGCTCTATCTGTAAGCTTTTCATGTGTGATTACAATATCTGTATCTTTAGGTATTGCTTCAATTGCAGTATTAATAACTTCAATATTAAGTCCTGCTTTTTTTACTTTGCTTTTTAATTTACTTGCACCCATAGCACTTGATCCCATACCTGCATCACATGCTACAACGATTTTATTAACATCTGATCTTATTTCTACATCATTTGATTTTGTTTGTACAACGCTTGATTTCTTACCTTTAAGATCGACCATTTTTCCTTTCGCTGCTTCAAACCCTTCTTCATCTTCATCTGTTTTTTTAATAAGTACAGATGCTACTAAGAAAGTTACAACTGTTGATACAACTACACCTGCAAGCACTTGGAACAGTCCACCTTTTGGTGCCATTGCCATTAATGCAAAAATACTTCCTGGTGATGGTGTTGCTACAAGCCCTGCGCCTGTTACTACAAATGTAAGAACACCGCTTGCTCCCCCTGCTATAGCTGCTAAAAGAAGCTTTGGCTGCATAAGTACATATGGGAAATAAATTTCATGAATACCGCCTAAGAAATGAATAATAATTGCTCCTGGTGCTGATTGTTTGATAGAACCCTTTGAAAATACCCAGTAAGCCAGCAAGATTCCAAGACCTGGACCTGGATTTGTTTCTAATAAGAAGAAGATACTTTTTCCAAGTGTTCCTACTTGCTCTATCCCTAATGGTCCAAGCACCCCATGATTAATAGCATTGTTTAAAAATAAAATTTTAGCTGGTTCAATAAAGATAGATGCCACTGGTAATAATCCTATATTAACAATCGCCTGTACACCTGATCCTAGACCTGTGCTTAATGCTTCTACAACTGGTCCGATTCCAAGATATGCTGCCAGTGCTAAAAGCGTACCGATGATCCCTGCTGAGAAGTTATTCACAAGCATTTCAAAACCTGATGGTACTTTGCCATCTACAAGTTCATCAAATTTCTTAATCACATATCCACCTATCGGTCCCATAATCATAGCCCCGATAAACATTGGAATACTTGCTCCAACAACAACACCCATTGTTGCTATTGCTCCAAGTACGCCGCCTCTGGCACCTGATACCATTTTGCCGCCTGTATATCCGATGAGCAGTGGCAATAAATAAGTGATCATTGGACCAACTAGTGTAGATAAGTTTTCATTTGGTGTCCATCCTGTTGGTATAAAAAGTGCTGTAATAAGTCCCCATGCAATAAACGCGCCAATGTTTGGCATAACCATTCCGCTTAAAAATCTTCCAAACTTTTGAACCCCGCCGTGTAGCTTTGTATTTTCCATAAAGGCCCCTCCTAATAATTATTATAGTTTTATGTTTTATATTTATTTGTTATCTTTTGATAGTTTAAGGCAGTTACCATAACGACCTAACTCATATAATTGTTATGATAACCACCTTACACATTTTTATTAATCTTCTAAAAATTTAATAAAAAATCAATTAACTACTTTTTCAACTTTTCAACTAACTCGTCATATACTGGGGTATTAATAAAATCTTTAATTGAAATATGCTGTGCATTTGGTGCTGATGATTTTGCTCTGTCTGTTAGTTTTTCATGGGTGATTACAATATCTGTATCTTTGGGTATTGCTTCAATTGCAGTATTAATAACTTCAATATTAAGTCCTGCTTTTTTTACTTTGCTTTTTAATTTACTTGCACCCATAGCACTTGATCCCATACCTGCATCACATGCTACAACAATTTTTTGAACGTCTGACTTAGTTGCTACAACACTTGATTTTGTTTGCACAACACTTGACTTCTTACCTTTAAGATCGACCATTTTTCCTTTCGCTGCTTCAAACCCTTCTTCATCTTCCTCTGTTTTTTTAATAAGTACAGATGCTACTAAGAAAGTTACAACTGTTGATACAACTACCCCTGCAAGCACTTGGAACAAGCCGCCTTTTGGTGCCATTGCCATTAATGCAAAAATACTTCCTGGTGATGGTGTTGCTACAAGCCCTGCGCCTGTTACTACAAATGTAAGAACACCACTTGCTCCCCCTGCTATAGCTGCTAAAAGAAGCTTTGGCTGCATAAGTACATATGGGAAATAAATTTCATGAATACCGCCTAAAAAATGGATAATAATTGCTCCTGGTGCTGATTGTTTGATAGAACCCTTTGAAAATACCCAGTAAGCCAGTAAGATTCCAAGACCTGGGCCTGGATTTGTTTCTAATAAGAAGAAGATACTTTTTCCAAGTGAATCAATTTGTTCGATACCTAGTGGTCCAAGCACCCCATGGTTAATGGCATTGTTTAAAAATAAAATTTTAGCTGGTTCAATAAAGATAGATGCCACTGGTAATAATCCTATATTAACAATCGCCTGTACACCTGATCCTAGACCTGTGCTTAATGCTTCTACAACTGGTCCGATTCCAAGATATGCTGCCAGTGCTAAAAGCGTACCGATGATCCCTGCTGAGAAGTTATTCACAAGCATTTCAAAACCTGATGGTACTTTGCCATCTACAAGTTCATCAAATTTCTTAATCACATATCCGCCTATCGGTCCCATAATCATAGCCCCGATAAACATTGGAATACTTGCTCCAACAACAACACCCATTGTTGCTATTGCTCCAAGTACGCCGCCTCTGGCACCTGCTACCATTTTGCCGCCTGTATATCCAATAAGCAGTGGCAGTAAATAAGTAATCATTGGGCCAACTAGTGTAGATAAGTTTTCATTTGGTGTCCATCCTGTTGGTATAAAAAGTGCTGTAATAAGTCCCCATGCAATAAACGCACCAATGTTTGGCATAACCATTCCGCTTAAAAATCTTCCAAACTTCTGAACCCCGCCGTGAAACTTCGCTTTTTCCATATATACCCCTCCTGATAATTAATTATTAATAATTGCTACTTCCTTAGAATTTTTTAACTTGCTACTAAGTAACAGTTACTTTGTGATCATCACCCTGTTTTGTATAAAGTTGTCTAAAATAGTACTTATCCCCATATAAACATCTTCCTTAGTTCCTTGTTTTAAAGTTATTGCAAAATCACTTGTAATAGTTTTTCTAGTAATCTCACTTAGGATTTCTAAGGCATGACTGGTAATTTCTAAGGGTGCGATCATTACAATAATCGTATTAATTTCAGATAATTCACTTCTTGTATTATTAATGAGTATTGTGCCTTTTAATCTAACAACCATTACGTAAAGCTCATTAACAGCTCTTGACCTACAGTGCAAAAGCATCATACCTTTTTTACCCAAAATCGTTGAACCTTTTTCTTCTCTATCTATAAATGCATTTTCAAGTTCAATACGATTAGCACTAGTTGTAGTAACTTGTGTGCTTACAAACTGAATAAGTTCATTAACATCTTCTAACGATACTCTCTCAACGAAAGAAAAGTTGTCCATAACCTGCAGCATTAAGTCACTATATAGTTTTAGAGTTTTTAACTTTTCTCTAAAGTATATCGTTTTAATTTTTTTATCTGGAATATCTTCTGGCAAGACATTCTCCAGAACTTCTTTTATTCTTTTTTTATCTTGGCTTCCTAAAATAGTATTTACTATAACAATAGGTAAGTCGCAGTTAGCAATAGGTACTGTTGAAATGATTAAATCAACATCATCTTCTGCCAAGCTTAAAGCTCGCATATCAATGGTTGAAATAACCTCTACTATTTCTATACTAGGAAATTCCTTTTCAATTTCTGTTACTAATAGCTGTGATGCACCAATACCGTTAGTACAGGCCACTACTGCGCGGTATATTTTGCGTACATTACGCTTTTCACTCTTTATGGCTGCTCCAATATGGGTTGCTAAGTATGCTATTTCGTCCTCTGGAACATTTACATGCTCTTTCACTTCAATAACCTGAGCACATTTTCGTGTTGTTTCAAAAAGTTTAGGATACATCTGCTTAATATCTTCAAGTAATGGATTCATAATATCTAAATGCATCTTCATTCTATAAATAGCTGGTCTTAAATGTCTTACAAGGCCTATTAATAGCTTTTCATTATCTTCTAGATAAATCCCTGTTTCTTTTTCTGCAATATAGATGATTTCTTTAGCTAGTTTAATGGTCTTATAGTCTTCGGTCATAGAAATCTTATTATAAGAAAGTGTTTCCCGAAGCTTAGCCCCTTTTATATGAATAGCAAGATAATAAATTTCTTCTTGTGGCAGTTCATTAAAAGGGAGTGACTCTTGCATATGAAACCATTTATTAACTAGTGAAAAAATCTTTTCGCTTTTAGCAGGTTCCTGATACTCCTGGTTGTTTGAAATAAATATGCCTTGTTCACATCTTTTTACCGTCACACTAAATCTAATAATTAAGGCTACAAAAGAATTATCTGCAATTTGATATCCCATATGTTCTTCAATATAAGCTAGTAACTTTTTGCCGAGTTCTATATTGCTCATATCTATAAATTCCAGTATAACTTGATTAATCTTATTTTGAATCATACTCATAGGAGCATGACTCTTTTCTTTATTAATAATAAGATTAATAAGATCTGCCTCATGAAACTGCTCATAAATAAGAGAAATTATAGCACTTCTAACAGACATTTCGCTGCCCTCAATGTAAATACCAAGTCCAGGTTTTCTAGTCAGTGTAAGATTGTACTTTTCAAGCCACGTCTCTAACTTGTCTAAATCAGCACTAATAGTTCCTTCTGTCACACCAAATAGTCTCGTTAAAGTATAAAGCTTTGTGAGTTCAAACTTCTTGAGCAGTTCTGCTTTTAACATTACAAGTCTTTGCTCAGGTTCATAAATAAGATCAGCTTTTTCTTCCATAAGAGATTCTTTTAGTTTTTCTCTTTCAGCAACACCTAGTTGTATTCTTATTCCTGTACCTTTTTTCTTCTCTAACAATATACCTTTTTCGTTTAGCCAATTCTCTACTAATATAAGCTCACGAATCACAGTTCTTGAACTTATATTAGTATTTTCAGCTATAAGCTGAACCGTTATATAATTGGTTTCTTCTAATAAAAGATGTATCATTTTTTTAATGCGTGAAGTTAACTTCATTTTCAACAACCTCTCTTTGTTGAACAACTGTTGTACTTAAAGTATATGACGTAATCTCCTCTATCGTAAAGATAAAGAAAAAGAGTTATGGCAATTTCTATAAGTGACACAATTGCAAATCCTATAAAATAGGGAAATTTTAATAGGTTATATCTTTTTCATATCTCTATTTAGTTATTTTTCTCTAACAAAAAAATTCTTCAGTTCAAGACTAAGTTATTATGTCTCAAAACCAAAGAATTTTATTTCAGTCGCTGACTACTTTTATTTTAAATAACCTACATATTTGCAATTAATTGATCTGCGGCTTTTGAATCTATCTGTTCTATATACTTAATGTATTTTGCTAAGTTTTTTACTTCATCGATGTGCTTATTAAATAAAAGCATCTCAAGATTTTGTCTTATCTGATTGACAGCATCTAACTCATCCTCAGAACCCTGATAATATTTTATAAATTTTAAAGTTATGCCTAATCCCTCTATAATCTTATCCCGATCATAATTTTTGCTTAGACTTTTTTGAAGGTCTATTAAATGATAAAGCTGAGTAGTTTCCTCCCCATCATTTCCTTTTTTAATAAGCGTTTTGGTATAGCCAATAATACAATTATTTTTTTGACAGGCACCGCACTTACTTTCACCCAAACAGATATGATTCATTTGCTGATTCATTTGGTGATAAAAGGCATAAAGTTCCTTTGCTGTTTGCTTAAAAGCAGATAGTTTACCTTGTTTGTGTATTTTAAATAAAGGTACTAGCATCCAAGCTGTAGTCCCACTTAATAATAGGGCAAAAATAGTAAGACTTACCTGATTAATATAGGCAGTTGGTAATGCTGCATATAATTTTGTTACCCCAAAAAACATAAATATCGAAGCTGATACTAGTTTAATGGCAAGTTCAGGAATTTTATCTCCAAGCTTACTTCCTACAATAATCCCTAGTCCCCCGGTAATCACCATTCCCGAAACAGTTCCCATTAGAATAATAAAAGGAAAACGCGCATCTGCTGCCAGCATAATCGTTGTAAGTTGTGTTTTATCGCCAAGTTCCCCAATAAAAAAAGCAATAGCAACTGTAATAACTGCTCCAAAATTTTCTTTCTTTTTTTCTTTTTCCGCGTCTTCTTCTAATTTTAAAGACCATAAAGCAAAGACTACAAAAGAAAATCCTGCGATTATTTGTATGGTTTGAATTGGAATAAGCGTTGAAAGATACGCTCCTAATATAACTGCTAATCCATGGTTTAAAAGTGATCCGATAAATATACCCATAAGAACTTTTTTAACTTTGTATTTTGTTGCAAATGCTATAGCCAGTATCTGTGTCTTATCCCCCATTTCTGCCATAAAAATCAAAAACATCGCCCTGATAAATTCCTGTAACATAGCCCATCCTCCATTATCATTTAAATAAAAAAAAGAGCAAACTCTTAAATTAGTATACCCTAAGCACACTAATCTAAAAGTCTCGCTCCTTTAAAATTAATTTTAAAGCAAATAGGACCAGGATTGCTCCATCATGTTGACCCTATTTATGTCTAAAACACAGCTACTCCCTTTTAGAAAACATTATAACTTTTTTTACTATAGCATGTCCTTATTGATTTATCAATAGTATAAAGTAATATTATCCATTTTTTTATAGGTATTAACTATAATTTTCTTGCCTGCAAAATACAAACATGGGCATCCTCTTTTTTAGAGATCTCATACTCCTTCAGCATAGTATACTGTGTGCTATACCTTATATGCTTTCTAACAAGCTCTTTGTCTCTTGTATACATAACAATAATTGCTTCATCTTGTAATACTTCCAACGCTTTCTCAAAAAATTTGATGTATAGGAGTTCTATTTCTTCTTCTGTTTTTCTGCCACCTCTAGCAGGCATATTCGTAAATATTTCATCAAATAAATACTCATGTTTAAAGTCAAAAAAGTCCCTATTAATAAAATGAATAACTGTATCATCTATTGCTGAATTTTCACGGGCTTTATCTATGGCTTCTCCAAAAACATCAAGCCCATACATTGTCTTAGCCCTAGCACATTTATTGCGTTCAATCAGCATTGTTCCAACACCGCAAAACGGATCCAATACTTGTGCACCCTCTTTTAAATAATCTTTTGCAAGTGCAGCAATAAGGGCTGCATTAACAGGTGCTATACTGGCTGCAACAGCGTTTTTCCTATACTTAAATCTTTGATCTTTAATGGTATAGAGCTTAATGAGCACATTAAACGCCCCCTCCTTACTCTCAATTAACCGAATCTCAACCTCATAATTAGACGTTGAATTAATCAATTGTCTTTCTGAGAGGCCTTCAAGCTCTGAAGCTGTTTTCTTAGCAAAGATACTTTTCTTATCGAGCGCCATCTTACTTTTAATTTCTATTCTGAAGTAATACGGCGGCGTCCCTTCATGTCTTGTATTTAAAAACGCCAGTATCCCTCCCTCATAGATCGCACGGGCAACAGCCTTGGGTGTATGCTCTGTGGCACTAACATCATTTAAACGAAATAGCAGATCTGAAAACGTTCTAATATTTATAATTTCATGAAGGTCTTTTGTTCTGACTAGTACCCCTGCTCCAAATTCTTTTGAAATACCTTTACTTATTTGATCTAATGTTATCTTTTGATGATCTCTATTTGTAAGCAAAATAAGATCAGACAGCTCATTAAAGCCAGTAAATTCATGCATACTCGGCTTTTCCATCTTAATAAGCATATCTGTCAAAATTCTAATTTCTTCACGAACATGTTTAAGACTTGTTTCTTCAAATGTATTACTTGTTAAAAAATCTAATCTTTTTTTAAACTTCTCTAAAAGAACATGATAGTCGAAATGACGAATCGCTGTAAGATAATCACTTTTAATAAATAATTTATCTTCATTTTGATAGGCTGCATACAACTTATTCATAAATTCTGGAACCGCTAATTCACCCATTATTAAAGCTGCATTTTTACGTACTTTAGGATCCTCGGCTTCTAATAGCTTGTATAAAGCAGTATAATCCCCTGCCAGTCCATAAAGAAAAGCTGTTTTATTATGGGCTTCTTTTAATTCCATTTTTAGCGCTATAAGATTCTTTCTTATCTCTTGACCTTTTAATATGTTTTCATAAATATCTCTAATCATTATTTCTCCTTACGTTTTAGTAAACTTCTTTTGAAGTTTAGTCATATGACTTAACACTATCACTTTTCTTTATACTCGGCAACCACCTATCCCTTAATCCTTTATAATATTTAATAAAAAATTAAAGATCTAAAAAAACGAAAGCTGATTATTGCCATAGTCTTGCTTATAGCCTTTAATAATATCATGCATTTTATAAAGAATACCAAGTCTTTCACATTCCTTTTGAAACATTTTCCATAGTACTTTTGCACTTGGAGAATGACATTCATACGCATTTCCAAACTGCTCGACATACTTTTTACTTAAATTTGGAAAATGCTGATCAAGCTTTTTATAATACCACTCTCTTTGATTTTGTCTAAGTGTTACCCCAAAAGCCGGATAAATAAATTTTGCGCCGCTTTCATAGGCCATACTTATGATGCCTCTTATGTTTTCTTCATTGTCCTCTAAAAAAGGGAGTACGGGCATGAGTAATAGTCCTGCAAATATCCCCTGACTTGAAAGCTCAGAAATAGCATCAAACCGCTTTGATGCTACTATCACATTGGGTTCTACCTTTTTACACAGGTCATCATCGCAGGTGGTGATGGTCATTTTAATAAGTACAGGCGAATGTGTTTTTATTGCCTTTAGTACATCTAAATCCCTTGTAATTAAATCACTTTTAGTTGCAATAGAAACTCCAAAGCGATATTTATGAATTAACTCCAATGCCCCTCTTGTTAAACAGTACTTTTTTTCAAAAGGATTATAAGGATCACTCATGCCCCCTGTACCAATGACACCGTTCCTACGTTTTGATTTAAGTTCTTGTGCAATTAGAGTTAAAGCATTTTCCTTTGCCCTTACCTGATCAAAATGGTCTATTCTATAACATTCGCTGCGACTGTCACAATAAATACAACCATGAGAGCAGCCCTTATAAATATTCATGTTATAATTATTGCCAAACCAAGAATAGCCGGTACTATAGCCCGATAAGATAGTCTT
Source organism: Cellulosilyticum sp. I15G10I2 (assembly GCF_900095725.1). NCBI lineage: Bacteria > Bacillati > Bacillota > Clostridia > Lachnospirales > Cellulosilyticaceae > Cellulosilyticum > Cellulosilyticum sp. I15G10I2. The sequence goes on along the minus strand of NZ_FMMP01000025.1, from coordinate 1,013 downwards.
TGCCTGAATAAACTCCATATCCTAGTCCCTTTTCCTCAAGAAATTTTATAAACTTTTTCTCAGATAATATTTCGTTTGTTACAAATATGCCATTATAAAAAAGGCTATATGTCGTGAAAGGCGAAGGTGCCCCTTGCGCTTCACTTGCTGATTTATATTTAACTGATGTAAAAGCCACTCCCCTGACTTTCGCAATCTGTGCTACTTTCTCAACATACTTTTCAGTATGAGGGCATTGATTTGTATAATACAAAACAATATCCTTTTTATATATTTGTCCGCTTTTTGTGCATGCCCTAAAACTTGGCTTTTCTGCTTTTTCGTTAAAAGGCATATACAATAACTCAAAGTAAGGACTAGCCGTATCTGCTAATAGAAAGCCTTTATACTTCAAATACTTGGGATCAGATAAAAAGGGGAGCTTATTTTTTGAAGAAACTATAACAAGACCCTCTTTTCCCTGTTTTTGACTATCAGCTATACATTCTTTTAACAATAAGTTTGAGATGCCCTGCCCTTTATATTGACCGGATACCCAAAAACAGTTAATAAACATATAATCCTTTGCATGAATTGGACACCAGGCCCTATCAGCAGGTATATATTCAATAAATACTTTACCGCGTACATTGGCTTTTTTAAATACTAGCCCTTCACTAAAGCGTTCTTTTAACCAGGCTTTTTTTGATGAAACACAGTTTTCACCTTTTTTATCAGAAATCGCACAACAAATATGCTCCGTATCAATATTACTATGATTAACAGTTATAATTTCCATTTGTCCCTCCAACGTAATTTAATACACTAAGTATACATCTAATACCCTGACAACGGTCTGTCATATAATATTTTTTTAGGTTTAAAAAATAAGCCAGTAAGGGTAATATGAAGTGCTCCCTGTCAAGTGGACAGTGGAAAAAATAAAAATCAGTTATAACGTCAACCCTAGATTCTGGTTGGCGTTATTTTTTATGCAGCTTTATTCATGAGATATTGCCTGTATTCAATTGGTG
>NZ_FMMP01000024.1 GCF_900095725.1 Cellulosilyticum sp. I15G10I2 | reverse complement strand
GTTACTCACCCGTCCGCCACTAACTAAGAGAGCAAGCTCTCTTAGTCCGTTCGACTTGCATGTGTTAAGCACGCCGCCAGCGTTCATCCTGAGCCAGGATCAAACTCTCATATAAAAGTTTGTCCAAACAGTAGTTAACTGTTTTTTGACTTAATTACTTGTACTTTACTACTAAAGTACTTGATTCGAACTCCAATAAAGAAGCTCTTTTGAATCGACTGGTTTTATGGTTACTATTCTATTTTCAAAGTTCATTAAGTGTTGATGTTCAAGCTCTGAGGCCTTTTCGTTTGTGTCGCTAACTAGTGGCGACTTGTATAATATTACACGAGTTCAACCAATATGTCAACACCTTTATTAAACTTTTTTCGATCTTTTTTGCTATTTCATTTAAACCTTTGTTTTTATTAGCTTTTCTTCTATATAATGCTATATATTTTTTCTATATATTTCTTATAATTTCTACTATACTACTTTTAAGCGTTTATGTAACAAAACTTTATTTTTATTCTTGCAGTATTTTACTGTATCACGGGATATTAATAGTGAAAGGAGTTGTATGATGGACAGAAAAACATTATTTACAAACGATGACGTTTTAAAAAGATATTCTGACATGGTCTATAAATTAGCATTATCTCAATGCAAAAACCCAACTAATGCTGATGATATTTTTCAAGAAGTTTTTCTTCAATATGTTAAATCTACTGTCGAGTTTGAAAGTGATGAACATATAAAGCATGGCTTATAAGAGTGACACTCAACTTCTGCAGAAAGCTTTGGCGTTCTGCTTGGTTTCGTAATACAGTTCCCCTGCAAGAAAACAGTACTTTTACGATTCAAGAAAAAAGTGATATCTTTTATACCGTTTTAGAATTACCTGCAAAATATCGTATAGTTATACATCTATACTACTATGAGAATTTATCAGTCAAGGAGATGAGTACTATACTTCATTTAAAAGAATCTACTATTACCTCACAGCTCTGCAGAGCTAGAAATCTCTTAAAAGAAAAGCTGGAAGGAGCATATACATATGATTTTATTTAATAAAGTTTACAAAGACACTTATAAAGAAATACCTATTCCCGAAAACTTGGTAAAAACGACAGCTTCCAAAATGAATAATTTACCCACGAACAATTCATGCTATAGTCTATATCTAAAACCTATTATTTCACTCTTAATGATAGTTACTCTTATATTAAGCATCACCCTTTTAAACAGTTTTGGTAACACAAAAAATAACTTTGTTCTAATGGTTTATGCTGCTGAAATTGGTAGTAATGACGTTCAAAGTGTGGAAATCACAAAAGAGCAGGGTCCTCCCATTATCTTAAAAAACATGTTTGATTTTGCAAGTTGGAGCAATGTTTCAGATTATGCTGAAGTCTATACAGATATTCAGTTTACTTGTGTTGGTGAAAATATTGATTCTATTACACTTTCAACGACTTCTGGGCAGTTTACAGAAAAAGTCATTCTAACCCCTGAACAAATTTTCGTTCCTCAATCTAAATCTTGTTTCAAAGAGCTTGGAATAGTTAAATCCTTTTATGATAGTGTACGGGGCGGTGTGGGATACATACATTTAGGTGAAAGCTATACAATAGCTTATGACGATCAAAACCTAAGACAATATGGTTTTAAATTTGATATTCCAAAATCCAAAGCAGAATCTACGCTTGATTTTTCTTCATTTAGTAATGTCATCACTATTACTGCCACTTTTAAAGATGGTACGGAGCTATCTAAAAAAGTAAAATTAAATTGTAATGGCAATGAAATATTCTTTACCGAAAAATAACTTGCTCTTCACTATCTTAACAAAAAACTCACCTCAAAATAATTATCTGAGATGAGTTTTTTATTCTATTAACTAGATTGTTTCCCACTGGCCTGTCCGGCCTGATTCAAATAATTGATCTATGATACGCATATTCATATAGCTATCCTGCAGCGAAACAGGAACTTCTGTATCTTCTGTTATAGCTTTAGCAAAGTTTTCAAAGAGTTCTCCATATTGATTGGTTGGTGTAAATTCTACCACTCTTTCCCCAAGGGCATTAACCACTTTAACTTGAGCTGATATATCGTAAGGATCATTAAAAGGTATAACAACTTCTAATGTACCATTTGAACCATAGACTTTTACTTCTTGTGCCGGATAAGATCCAGTGCCTACAGTAAATAACGCTCTAGCTTTTCCAAAATCAAGCATGCCGGATGACAACACATCAGTCCCTGTAGCATCCGAATAATGAATCATCCCCATTACTTTTTGAGGCTCTTTATTCATGATCCACCTCGCAGAAGATATGGCATAACAACCGATATCCATTAAAGATCCCCCGCCATATTCTTTAATATTTCTTATATTTTTAGGGTCGTTATTATTATAGGTGAAAATAGTATGAATGGCATGTACTTCACCAATGCCGCTCACTTTCATGAGTTCACGAACCATTTGCCATTTTGGATGGAAACGGTACATAAAAGCTTCCATAACCTTAACATCTTTTCCTTTTGCATATGTCATGAGTGTTTTCGTCTCTTCGGCTGTTAGTGTTAATGGCTTTTCACACAACACATGCTTACCTGCATCAATTGATTTCTTTACCCACTCTAAATGCATATGATTAGGTAGTGGAATATAAATAGCCTCAATTTCTGGATCTTCTAGTATTGCTTCGTAACTGCCATATGCTTTTGGTATGTCCCATTCTTTAGCTGCTTTTTCGGCTTTTTCAAGATTTCTTGAAGCTACAGCGATGACTTCTACACTTTTAGATTGGGTAAATGGAAGCATCATTCGTGTTAAAAGATGGCCTGATACCCCGAGTACTCCGATTTTAACTTTTGTCATGTCCTGTCCTCCTAAAATTTCTAATTGATATTGTATTGTTCCGGTTAGTTAAGTGACACCGTCTGAATTCTTGAGAACGTATCGATCTCATATTCATTAATTTTATTATCATACAAAAAGTAAAGTTTGTCACCTATATAGCATACACGATCTGTACTATTATAATAGCTATAGGGACTTCCGATCTTGCCTAGCTTTGCAGTTCCTACAAGTTTACCGTTTTTTATACCAAATACATAGGCGCCTTCAAAATCCTTTATATTGTCTGCTTGATTATAGTGAATAAAAACTGGAATAGCTAATAGCTGTTTTTCATTATGAACTGTAACCATTTTGTGATTTTCTGCAGCGCCAGTATAACTGCCGTTTGTCCCGAGAATAATATGATTGATTTCTTTTGGACAGGTTGGATCTTTTACATCAAAAAGTGATAGTTTTATCCCTGCTGCTATTACACCCGTCACTATTTCCTTGCCGTTTTCATCTCTTCTGATAATATCAGCAGTACTTCTGCCTATCCCCACCATCAGCTCATCTGTGATCGGATGCAGATATTGGCTAAACCCAGGCACTTTCAATTCCCCGAGTACTTGAGGCGCTTTCGCATTACTTAGGTCGATGACAAAGAGGGGATCTACTTGCTTAAAGGTTACCACATATCCTTTCTCACCTGTAAACCTTACACTATAAATTCTTTCACCAGGTGCTAGATTCTCAAGTTGACCTAATGTTTTTAACTGATTGTTTAAAACATAAACAGCACTTGTATTGGTAAAATAATCTGTGACTGCTATTCTAAAGTTCCCATTATACTCATCCATAGAAAATTGATTGAGCAAACTACCTTTTACATGTCCCGATACAGCATAGGTCACTTTCTGTTTATCTATATTATATTTACTGATAATAGTCGTTGTACTGCTACTATAAGAATAGCTGCTGCTTGTAAGGTATAGTGCTTTTTCATTCATATAGATTTCATCTGTTGCACCTAGCACCCCTTGTACTTCTACAGGTATCTTCTCATCAAGTTGAAGCGCTGTAATAAGTGTAAACCCCTGAGCCCTTTTCCAAGGTTGATACCATATGTTTTCTGGAACAATCGTTTTTACAGCATCACTTACTAAACTATCTTTATAAAGCGGTAAAATATCTTCTTCAATAAAGTTGTCCTCTAATACATGGTTATTCACCTTATTTGTAAGCATATAAACAGTCTGATCTATTTTTCTTACTGCGATTAAATTTCCCTCTGCTTCTATCTCTCGGATGAGTTTAGGTGCTCTCTTATCACTTAAATCATATACTTGAAGCGTACTAAAAGACTTATAAGTATCCCTATAATATGTATTCTTCATCACATTTGTTATTGTTGGTTCTATAGGAAAAACTTTTTTTATTTGCTGTCTTTTCCCTACAACGATAAGTGTATTATTATCTAAAAACATCGTATCAAAGGCTATGTTGCTTTCTTTTTTTGCTTCTATAATACTGACTGTTTTAAGCTGTTGCTTGGTATCTACAATGGCTATCTTGTCATTTCCAATCTTTTGATAGATAAAGCGGCTATCATTTTTAAGGGTATCAGCTTCGTCTACCCTCTCTACCTGTATGTTTGTTGCAGAGTAGCTTATTGCATCTAAAGACCCTTCAGCTGACTTAGATTCTGTGCTGCTAGTTGAAGGAAGGCTTGAAACATCTTCTGTATTATACCTGTAAAGATAACGACTGTCTTTTGTAATCACATGATTTTCTTTTAACACTTTAACCAGTTCCTCATAGGATTTTATTTTTGTAAGCTGATATGCCTCTACTAGGTCACTAGCTTGTACGATACCGCCCCAAAGAACCTGAGCTGCTGCTAAAACGCCTATCAAAAGTCCTATTCTAAATATCCTTTTAATTTTTTGCTTGTTCGCATACATGCCTCTATCTCCTTTCATCTATTAATTACCTTGCTGTTATTATATCACTTCCATTAACTTACAGTAAAGTTTTGTTACAATCGCAGGGCATATTTTAAACGCTTTACCGTCACCCTTTTTACCTAGGCACCTTTTTATCCTAAAAATCCACTAACTTTAGTTTTTCACCAAAATGAGTGGATTATTTTTGTCTATAATTTTCATTCTATATAATAGCTTACTTTCGGTGCTTCTATAGGACTTGGTATTTCTAAGTTTTTCAAAAGCTTATCAATCACCTTCCGTGGTACATTACGCTCTCTTTTGCCACTTCTTTTAAGAAGCACTTCATAAGGCGTTTCTATATAGATGATTTCTACATTCGCTTCATAGCTCATAAACAGCTTAACGAGTCTTGCTCGCATTTCTTTTGTTGTATTCGTTGCATTCCATATAAAGGACTTCTTTTCTCTTAGATATGCTTTTGCTTGCTCTTTAGCATATTGTGCAACTTTTCCTTGTTCATCTGTAGGGGCTATTTTTAAGCTTGTTCTAATTTCATCTAAAGTAATCACTTCTAAGCCCTCTCCATGGGTCTTGATCCATGTATCTTTTCCTGCTGCTGGTAGTCCTGAGAGTAACATAACCTTGAAGTTTTCTTTTTCATAAGCGGTATACTCTAATGCCCTTTCTTTTTTGTTAAAATACTCAAAGCGACTAAGTCCATTTGAGAAAGCTTTTGGTTTATTTAAGCACTCTTGTTCCTTGGCTGTATTTTTAAAAAGCTCAATGGCATCTAATAATTTATCCAAATCTCCACAGACGCGTCCTCTACAGTCTGCTTCTGCAATAAGCACAAGATCACTTAACTTTACCATTTGACTTGCTTCTATAATATACTTTTCTGGCTGTGGTTTATTCCAAAAGAATAAAGGTAAGCCATGATATCTTATAAGTTTACAGATCGTTTCTCTTTCTTTGAAATTAAAAGCCTTTCCCCACTTTTTATAAATAAGTTCTCTAACTAATACTTCTCCTTTTAAGGCATGTTTAGGTGAGACTATGCGTCCACCTTCCTCTTTGGTTGTAATGCCTTTTCCTAAATCATGGAAAAACGCTGCAAAAAAGACTATCTTTTTATCTTCAAGCCCCAGACTTTTAAATTCCTCTAATTTCAGCAGGGCCTCACACATCATTTGAGTGTGTATAAGTACATTTCCTTCACCATGATGTATTGTATCTTGTGGTATTTTTTTAAGGGACTTTACTTCTTTAAAAGTACTTAATAACGCCTCCCAGTTAAGACGTCCTTCTTCTATTCCAAATCTACTTAGCTCCAGCATAACTCTTCTCCTATTCAAATAGACTGCCAGGATTCTCTAGTTGATTTTCAATAATTGGCCGATCCAGCCAGTGTGTCTCAGAATCAACTATCTGCGTTTTAAAACTTTCCCGGACATACTTATAACGTTCACTTACTTTATATAGGTCTTCAACTTTAATATATATCCCTTCCATAATGCCCGATAAATCCGTCTCACTTTGTACTTTTATAAAATCCAATTCTTGTTTTTCACAAGCCTTTTTTAAGCGCTTGATGCTTTTCTCAGATATAAAGTAAGATGCACCTATAAGATTTCTTATCGTATCTATCTTTTCTATTTTGCCTTCATATAATACCTTTACACTATGAATAAAAGGATAGCTCTGTAACATTTTTCCTCTTTCCTTAGTACTTAAAAAGAGCTTTTCTTGTTTATCATACATATCAAATTCCATAAAATAATGGGGTAGTTGGTCATAAAATATCGTGTGTTTCGCATACATCCATTCTCCATACATAATATATCTGCTGCCTAATAACTTATAGAGCTCTTCCGAATACCTGCTTGACCAAGTCTTAAATAAATGAAAATGTTTTTCTCTGTGTCCCCCTGTTAGAAAATGACCTCTGCTTTGCAGTAATAACTGCCCGGACTGAGAAAAGCTTATCCCACTATTGGCTCCATCTATTTTCTCTTCCAAAACTACGTACTTACCCATAATTTGTTTAAAAGGCACTGCCTTTAAGTTATTATCTCCTGTTTGGAGCATTGAGCCTGTAATATGTTTTGTCCTTGGGTATTTTATTAACTCACTATGCATCGTTTCACATCCTTTCTTATTCAGATAGTATTGTATTCTGAATTAAAAAATTAAATACCTTTTATCCTAATTTATCATTTTTTGTATCTTCCCAAACAGAATATTTATTTATATTTAAGCAAATACTAAGTGCGTTAAAAAATATAAGGAGGTTAACACTATGGATAAAAACCGCGCAAAAGAAATCGCATCTTGCCCGACTATGATGAATGTAACCTGTAATGGCGTACCCATCTATATTGAAAATATAAATGAAAAAAGTAATACTGCTAATATCCATGCCCTTGATCAACCTGAAAGAAAAGAAGAAGTATCTTTATCAAGTTTAGTTGAACATTAATTTCTCTCATCAAGAAATCCACCATTCTCAGTCTCATACTGGATTGGTGGATTTTATCAGGTTCTTGGTTGAATACTAATAACAGATAACGGGAGTTCCTGGTTCAATATAATCGTAAATCATTTTTGCAATATTATTCGGACAATTTATACATCCGTGTGAGCCATCTGTTTTGTATATATTGCCGCCAAATACACTTCTCCAGTTGGCATCATGTATACCGATGCCGCCATTAAAAGGCATCCAGTAGTTAACAGGTGCTGCATACCCTGGCCCTCTTAGCACAGCGTTTTTAACTTTATATTTTAAGCTGTATACACCTTTAGGTGTTGTATGGCCCGCCCTTACATTACCTGTAACAATATCTCCCGAGACTATAAGCATACCATTTTTATAAAACCATATATGCTGATTAGTCAAATCTATTTCTACATAGGTATGACCAATATCACTGTTACCATAAGAAAGTATCGTTTGACCGTATACAGGCTCTGTTGTCAACGTTTGGCCTTCTTTTATTACTGAGATCAATTTCTGTATTTCTTCAGCCTTATTAATAGGCCTTAAAAAATCACCGCCGCCGATTTGTACTATTGCTCCTGATGATGCGGCAAAATTTCTTATTCTTCCTGGTGCATCATATTTTTCTGAAAGTCCATTTATGTATGCTTCTACCATCTTTTCATCAACCGTAACACAAAAGTTTTCATCAACTATAAGCCACTTATTAATTTCGTTCCCCTCTAAAACCTCTTGACTATTGCCAAATGTATAGGTGACTTTTGAAGACACATATTTATTAAGTGCGTCTCTCACCTCTAGAATTTCTTGTGATTTTGAATGATACTGTGGCGCTATATAACAATTGATTTGTTCTAAATCGATTGTCAATTCTTTCTTAAGCAGACCCTCTTCAATATGCGTATATAGAAGCGCTTTATCTATCTTGTTCCCAGGAATTTCATCTACAATAACATACTTATTATCTACATATTGAAAACTCGGATTTTTAGGTTCCACTACCTGTGCGCTATTAAAACAATAAAGTCTATCTATTCGTTCGCGAAGTAGTTTTTCATCATATGTCATACCTGCTGTCATTTTAAAACCTTTTGTATCAAAACATGCTACAATCCATCTCAAAGGATTTTGATCCTCTTTAAGTTTATTAAATGCTTCATCAGATTCATAGCTTAAACCTACGTCACCTGCTTTTATCTGTTCACTTTTTCCACCTCGCTCTTTAAGATCTAACCTATAATTCTGAAGGTCAGACATCATGAGCTCTTCCACAGCTTCTACCGATTTTCCCGAAACATTAATCCCATTAATTTCAGAACCAAAATAAAAGTGATTGATAAAATAGACTGTCATTCCCAAATAAAAAATAATTAAAGTACAAGAAACACTGATTATGCCGGCAATAAGCATCTTATAAATCCTTTTTGGTTTCTTGACTGCTTTTTCTACTGGATGCTCTACTGCATTTTCTTCATTATGATCTGCTAATTCTTCTGTTTCACTTGCTGCTGTGGTCGCTATTTGTTTATCTAACAAACTTTCTACTTTATCTTCTATTGGCACTTCTACTTCGTTGTCCCCTCCCTTCTCTTCGTGCTTTTCTGCCTGCGCCTCGACCTTATTCTCCCCACGTTCTTCTACTTGCTGGGCTCCCCTATTCTCTTCATATTCTTCTGCTCCCTTTTCTACTATATTCTCTTTACGCCCTTCTACTGCCTTCTCTCCCTCCTTCTCTACTGCATTTAACGCGCCCTCTTCTACTGGGCTTTCTGTTTCCTTTTCCATAATACCTACCCCTTTAAACTTCAAAAAAATCTACATTCCATTTTATGTAGGAGTATACGTACTTAAAACAACTATTTGAGATTCTATAACTATTAATAACCCCCACATTTCTGACCAAATATCAGAAATATGGGGGCTATACTCGTGGCATTTTTTGATTTAACTTCAGTAAAGCTAAGCCTTTCTTAGCAGGATCCTGGTGTGAGTGTACTGCACTTTCTTCAATATAAAAAGCTACTTAAATGCATAATAAAATTCCCTTAAATCACTTTTAATTTCCTCTGATAGATTATGCCATCTCACGCCTTGGATTGCTCCTTCCAAAGCACATAATCGGTTAATACAAGCTGAATCATCAACTGCTCTAATTTTAAGCCAAGCCTGTTTACTTCCAATTTCTATTAATTCATTAAGTGTTTTGATACCAACTGAGTTTAGCTGTTCTTCAACATTCTTACCAATATTAGGTAGTTTTGATAATTCTCCCATTTTCATATTCTCCTTTGACTAACAAAATAAAAAATATATAACCTCTTCCCCTTGTATTACACTGTTTCTATTCAAAAATAAATATCTTCTGCTATCACTTGTATGTAATTGAAATATTCCGTTATCACTTAGACGTCTTAACATATTATCTTAGCTTATTATTAAGTTGCTTTAGTTTCGTATTGTGTCTCCTAATTGTATCATATTATTTAGAAAATTACATATCTAGCTTAAGTATGCTCAATTTTAAAAATAATTATAGTGATTATCTATTTAAAAGTTTGTACCGCATTAAAAGGAGGGCAATAAATTGCTCCCCTTTTAATGCAGTCTATTCTATTTAATTACTTTAAATATACTCTAATTCGTCTTTTTAGACTTCATTCTATTTGTTGGTGGCATGATTACAGTATCAATCGCATGGATTATTCCATTTTTCGCCATAATGTCAGTGACTATAACTTTAGCACCATTAATAAATACTGAACCATCCTTAACTTCTATTTTAGCCTTATCCCCATTTACCATAGTTATCTCTTTACCATCTAATTTAAGAGCTTCTTCTGCAGGAACCCTACCTGCAACAACATGATAAGTTAGAATATTTACAAGTGTATCCTTGTTTTCAGGTTTTAGAAGTTCCTCTAGTGTGCCTGCTGGTAGTTTGGCAAATGCATCGTCTGTAGGCGCAAATACAGTAAAAGGACCATTCCCTTTAAGTGTATCAACTAACTCCGCAGCCTTTAACGCAGCTACTAAAGTTTCAAATCTATCATCACCTGCAGCAATATCAACAATATCCATTGACATCGTTGAATTTTGTTTCTCTGCATACTTCATACCTTGTGAATTAGCAGCACACCCTAGCTTAAGCATCCTGTTGGTATTTGCAAATAAAGAACCCTGAATGATTGATACCATCATTAGTAAGGTTATCATAATACTGATTTTCTTCTTCATAGTAAAACTCCTTTGCTATTTATCATTTACAATTTCTTTTTCAGTTTAAGTTTAACCATTAAAACAATTATTATGCTATTTGGATGCTTGTTTGAATATCTTTCCATTCTAGATCTGTTTTTCTAATCTCTTTAAAACCTATCACTTCTTTTTGGAATAAGTCGTATAATTTTATCATCAGTTGTATCCGGCTCACCTCTTCCATCCCTGTTACTCGTTGCCAAATAAATTGACCCATCACGCGACTGAATAACCTCCCGTAAACGTCCGTACTCATTTTGCAGCCAAAATTCTACCTGCTCCACTTCTAACCCTTCTTCATCTAAAGAAATCACTAGCAGTTGTGTGCCGCGTAAGTTTGCCACGAGTAATTTACCTTGCCATGGTCCTTGATTCACAAAGGCTATACCTGATGGGGCCCAAGTAACTTCCCCGCTATGCAGTATTGGTTTTTTTACTTCAATAGCCTCTGTCTTTTCATCGCCTTTAACAAGTGGCCATCCATAGTTAGCCCCCGGTTCAATACTATTTATTTCATCATATGCTATTGGCCCGTGTTCTGAGGCATATAAAATGTTTTGTGTATGCCATGCTAAGCCCTGAGGATTACGATGACCCAAGCTATAAACTGGTGAATTTGGGATTGGATTATCTTCTGGAATACTGCCGTCTAATGCTATGCGCAAAATCTTTCCAGCTGTACTTGCACGTTCTTGTGCCAATGCAGGTACACCTGCATCTCCTGTTGCAATATAGAGTTTTTGATCTGGACCTATTTTTATCCTGCCGCCATTATGAATACGTCCCCCGGGAATACCCTCTATCAGTACCTGATCAATAATTGCTCTATTATCCTGCTTAATTAATCTTATAACGCGATTATAGATTTGATTACCTTCATTATAGGTATGCATAACATACATATAATGATTTTGTGAAAAATCAGGGTCTAGTGCAATCCCCATCAAGCCACCTTCTCCAGAACTTACAAAAGGTGGTCCCAATGTGATAATGGGCTCCGGCTGGAGTTCACCCTCTTCAATCACTCTAATTGCGCCAGACCGCTCTGTAAAATAAATTTTACCTTCATCACTTATAGCTATGCCCCACGGTATATGTAAATTTTCAGCAACAACTTCTATTTCGTAGGGCAACTGTCTTGATCTGGCTAGGTTTGTTTTGGCATACGTTACCCTATAGTGTCGCCATATTATATAAAATAAAATCAGATAAATAATCTCTTTCATTCTCCACCCTCCAACTTACACTATACTCTATTCTATTAAGAAACATAGTAAAAGATGAGGATCATACAGGCCTAATCAGTGATAAAAACTTTTTCTAAGTATACGTACCACTTATTACTTTTAGATTATTCTAACTTATTATATAATGATATTTAAGTAGTACAAAATATTAAGTGAAAGAAGTGATCATTTGAAAAAAATATATGGTATACAATCAGCTATTCTTTTATTTGTAGGTGTCGGAGCATTATTTGGGGGTCTATTAGCAATCTCAGATCCTTACGGTGTTTCATATGGTGCATCAACTGATTTATTGAAAAAAGGGCCCTTTACTAACTTCCTCATTCCTGGATTATTTTTGTTACTTATAATAGGCTTAGGCCATCTGATTTCATTTATATTTGTGAAATTCAAATTGAAGTTTCATGTTTATATTAGCGGGGGAGCTGGGTGTATATTAATGGCCTGGATTCTGATTCAATGCTATATGTTGAATGCTATTCATCTATTACATATTATTTTCTTTCTTATAGGTTTATTTGAAAGTTTAATTGCCTTATATATGCTGATTAAACTGAAGCTATTTCCTTTTACTCATAAATTCCAATAGCCTTAAGTATCTCATTATAGCTACCAACAATGAAGAATTATTACTTGTCACGCTTAGTCTAATATTGGAATACTATATACTATCTGTGAAAGGAGGTATTTCTATGTACAATTATAGATATGGCGCTGGCTTTTTTAATCCTTACTTTGCACCACGCAGTTATGGCTTTGTAGACCCTTATTATGCAGCATTTAACTATTTCTTCCCTGGACACACCTTTAAAATATGCCGCACACAAGCTTCTCCAAAATGTCATGGTGGCTATAATTACTACTACTAATCTTCTTCAAATCACTTTAGAACTTCTTCTCCTACACTCAAAACAAAACATTTATTGCTGATAACATGTCTTAAACGGAGTGTAAAAATGAGAGGAGACAGCTTATTACCTTGGCTGCCTCCTCTCATTTTCATTGTGGTAATTGAAACATGGCGAAAAAAACAAGAGCATATTCATTAACCCTAAGTATAACCCTATACTATAAAAGATTTGATGACCATGCTCTTTTCTTATTATTTATTTACATATTATTGAAGAATTTATCCACAAAGTAAAGCCCAGCTCCTGTCGCAACAGAATACTTCTTCTTTTTGAAAGGTGTTAGAAAAGTCCTTGAGTCCTCACCAAATGGGCTTCTGCGACTTACTTTCTCGTATAGGACATCCATATAGTCTTGCATAAAAACACCTACATCGCCACCCAAAATAATTTTGCATCCAAACAACATTCTAATATCACTTACAGCAATAGCCAGGTGATTCAAATAATCATCCCATACCTTAATCAATCTTTCTTCTCCCTGCTCGAGCCGCTCAAAAAACAAATCCAAGTCGCCATCCGCATAGTTTTCAAGTACCTCTGCACTACAATAGGCATCTAAACACCCTTTTTGCCCACAATAGCACTGCTTCCCATTCGGAATGATATTTAAATGGCCTACCTCACCACTGTATAAGCCATCCCCCAAATAGATATTATCATTCAGCAACACTGACCCTCCTACACTATGGCATAAGCGAAAATAAAATGCATTGTGCAGTTCAGATGACATCCAGCTCTCAGAAAAAACAGAGGCATACGAGTCGTGAATGAGTTTTGTGGAATACGGAATATACTTTGAAAACTCTTCACACGTCATTCCGGTATTATCAATAACTCTTCCATCTACTACATAATCTTCTTCATGATTAACAATACCAGGGACAGCAATACCTACCCCCAAGATTTTGCCTCGGTCTAATTGCGCACTTTCAATAATTCTCTCTACTGCCTCTCCGAGCAGCTTTAAATAGCCATCATTGCGCTTATACTCTATCTTTTGATAAATATGCTTAATATCATCACCGTTCAAATCTACAATAGTACTTATAATATGATTTTTTGCGATATCTAGCCCAATTGCAACTTTTACATCCGCAACATAGGAATGAGCGATAGGATTTCTCCCACCGGATTTATTAACAACTTTATCTTCTGAACTTATCAGCCCCTGTTTTGCTAAATAATCCAAATTCTGAGTAACCGTAGGCAAACTTAGCTTTAAATCGTATGCAATATCTTTTGTTGTTGCCAAACCTTTTTCACGAATATAAAAATATATTCTGTTACGGTTGCTTTGCTTAATGTCAAAAATATTCATATAATGCTTGTATGATATTAATAGAAGCTGACATCACACGTTCCCTTTCCTTTCATTTTATATTTTAATGCTGCTATAATGCGCTTAACTCTTAAATTCTCCAACGACCATGCTGGCTTCTAAAAGTTGCTCTATCCTCCCCTGCTTCTTTAAGCAGAACAACCTCATCATTGGTCTTGAATCTACAGTACATTACAACAAAAACCTAGTTTCATTTCTGTATTGCTTTCATTTAAAGATTTGTGTCATTATCCCTATTCAAATTGGTATCTTCTTAAGCACTAGATCCCTCATCCTAAGACGAAGAGACATAGTGCAGATTCAAGCCAAAACTGATGTGCAGAGTATTCAACAAGCAATTAACAAATCAACCTCAGTCTTATCTGTAGATTATTATTATATCATAAAATGATGTCGATTTGTATCTAAGAAGAACTTCCAAAAATCAGCAAGAATCTATGTATCTATTGTCCATAATTATTATGACAAACCCAAAATATTCATGTCAAGTCCTAATTAATCACTAGATTTAAAATGGGATGCTCAAACTTTACATTGAGCACCCCTCTGTACTATTTTTTTTCATTTATAGCATTATTTTTAAGCTCTTTTAATCGTTTCATGACATCATTCTCGCCTCTACCAAAGTAATCATGAAGTATTTTATACTCTTTGAAAAGCAGATTGTATCTTGCCACGTTTTCTTTGTTTGGTATATAGACTGTATCCTGAAGTCTTGACATCTTCTCAGAAGCTTCTTCGATGCTGCCATAGCCACCTTTTGCTGCCCCAGCTGCAACAGCACCAAACAATGCTGCGCCAAGAGCTGGTGCTTGCTTGGATGATGATATGCGAATTTCAGTATTCGTTACATCTGCATAGATCTGCATCATCATTGCATTTTTTTGTGAGATCCCGCCTGCAGCGTAAAGCTCATTAATTGGAACGCCACCTTCTTTAAAGGCTTCAATGATGATTTTTGTTCCAAAAGCTGTTGCTTCAATCAGAGCACGATAAATTTCTTCAGGTTTTGTCTGTAACGTTGCTCCAATCAACAAACCTGTTAAATCAGCATCTGTTAGGACACTTCTATTCCCATTCCACCAGTCAAGCGCCAGAAGGCCGCTTTCGCCTGGTAATTGATCTTTAACTTTATCCACTAATATTTGATGTACATCCATACCTTTTTCTTTGGCCTCATCGAAATAAGCCTTAGGTACACAGTTATTAACAAACCAGTCAAAGTGATCCCCTACGCAAGCTTGGCCAGCTTCATAGGCATAGTAACCTGGCACTACACCATCTTCTACAACACCACCAACACCAGGAATAAAATGTTCTTCTTCACTCATCATGATATGGCATGTGCTTGTTCCCATGATCATTAACATCTTTCCAGGACCTGTTATCTTAACTGCCGGAAGGGCCACATGTGCATCAACGTTTGCTACCGCAACAGCTGTTCCTTCAAGCAGTCCAGTAAGAGACGCTGCTTCACGTGTCAAATAACCAGCACAGTCAGTTGTTGCATAAATTTCATGACTTAGTTTTTCATCAACGAAGTTTTCCATCTTAGGATCCAGCGCCGCGAAGAATGCTTTACTTGGATAACCATCTTTCTTTGACCATACCGCTTTATAGCCTGCCTGACACAAGCTGCGTTTTTCTTCGCCTATAAGCTGCCAAACAACCCAATCGCCAGCTTCTATAAATTTGGCCATTCTATTGTAAATTTCTTCATCTTCATGTAAGATCTGCATAGCTTTTGGTACAACCCACTCAGATGACATTCTTCCGCCATAACGTTTTATAAAATCCTCTCCACGTTTGTAGGTCACTTCATTGAATAAGTCAGCTTCATACTGAGCTGCGTGATGTTTCCATAACTTAACGTAAGCATGTGGTCTGTCTTTAAATTCATCTAAGAAGCAAAGAGGCGTTCCATCGCTATCAACAGGCAAAACAGTACAAGATGTGAAATCTACCCCTATACCAATAATTTGTTCATTGCTGATACCACTAACTCTAAGAACTTCCGCAACGCCGCTCTTAAGCACTTCTAAATAATCTGCTGGGTGCTGCAATGCTGTTTCAGGTGCTAAGCGTACTTTACTTCCTGGTAAATACGTATCCATAATGCTGTGTTTGTACTCAACTACAGAAAAACATATTTCTTCTCCATTGTCCACATCGACCAATACTACACGACCTGATAAGGTCCCATAATCGATCCCTAAAGTATATTTCTTCATTGATGCCCCTCCTCTAATACTAGTGTCTATTTGGTTTTAGAAACAACTGAAAGCGCCGTCGATCACAAAATCTGATCCTGTCGTAAAATCACTAGTATCGCCTGCAAGGTATACTGCAATAGCCTGAAGTTCATCAGGTCTTCCTAAACGGCCCATTGGTGCCATACCATTCCACTCTGCAATGAGTGCTTTAAGATGTGGTGCTTCCATAACTAGGTCAGTACCGATATACCCTGGGCTGATGCTGTTAACGCGAACACCTTTTTTAGCAAACTCAATTGCCATTGATTTTGTAAGCTGAATAACACCTGCTTTTGAAGCGTTGTAAGCGCATTGTGGCTGAGGTACATTAACAATATGTCCTGACATAGATGCTGTATTGATGATTGATCCTTTACCTTGTTTAAGCATTACTTTAGCCGCAGCTTGTGATGTCAGAAATACACCTGTTAAGTTAATATCAATTACTTTTCTAAACTGATCAGCAGTCATCTCATCAGCTGGAATATTCATACATATACCTGCATTACAAAATGCTACATCTAATTTACCAAAAGTATCTAAAATAGTCGCCATCATTGCATCTACATCTTCTTGGAGTGTAACATCTGCCTTAATTGCAATGGCTTTAACACCAATTGTATCAACAATCTCATTAGCTGTTTTTGTTGCTTCTTCAATATCCATATCAACGATAGCCACATGACTTCCAGCTTCTGCTATCGCTGTAGCAATTGCTTTACCAATCCCTCTTGCCCCGCCTGTAACAAATGATACTTTACCGTCTAATCTCATTCTTTCCATAATTCCCATAGTGATAGTCTCCTTTTTATATGTTTTTTATTTTTATTTTATATGTTTTTATTAACATTAACCTTCTATCTTACACAACACTTTGTTATTTATTTAACATTTGAGTATTTAAAAATAGCAGCATCTTACCTTCTTATTCCTAGTAGTTCCAGTGCAACAAGCCCGCTTTCGCGGAACTTGCTGGGATAAAATCTACATGTCTGAAGCTGTATGAAGTGAGTTATAATTAACCCTCATCACCATCAACATCTATTAAAACTTTCATGGTGGTCTCATGGTTATTATCAATATAATGATATGCTTCCGGATAATCCTTGAAATCAAAATGCTTGCTCATGAGTGGTTTAAGCTGAATTTTACCTTCCTCAACTAAACGAATGGCTTCTAAATAATCTTCATGTCTATACATCATAGATGTATATAAATCCACTTCAGAATCGTTTAACTTTGCAAGATCTACAGTTGCCATACCTGCAAATACAGCTAACAGAACGATGATACTTCCTTTTCTCGCATTTGCAATAGCCTGCCCCATTGTGATGTCGTTGCCTGCACAATCATAGATTATATCAGCCTTATCCTTTCCAAAACACTCAACAACCACCTTAGCAAAATCAACGTGCTTTGTGTTATACACGTAATCGGCACCACATCTTTTAGCAAGGTCTAAACGATAATCAGAAATATCCGTCATCATGACCTCTGCCGCACCATAAGCTTTTAAGGTTTGGCACAATAATATCCCAATCGGTCCTGCACCGAGTACTACCACTTTCTTGTCCTTAACATCACCTGAACGCTTGCAGGCATGAACAGTAACAGCCAGAGGTTCAATCATTGCACCTTCATCATATGACATACCATCAGGCAGTGGTGTAATTTTTGAGGCATCTACTGCAAAATATTCACTAGCAGTACCTATTGTCTGGAAACCCATAACTTTCAAATCTTCACATAAGTTATATTTACCATGCGTACATGGATAGCACTCACCACAATATACCTGTGGTTCAATCGTTACCTTCTGTCCTACTTGAAGTCCAGTAACAGCTTTACCTAAAGCTATAATCTTTGCCGACACCTCATGTCCCTGAATCAGCGGATAACTAACATAAGGATGCTGTCCGTGATTGACATGCATATCACTTCCGCATACACCGATTCTCTTTATTTGTACCAATACCTGTTCTGGTTTTATCTCAGGTACCGGAATCTCTTTAAACTCTATCTCATGAGGTGCTGCCATTACTGCCTGAAGCATTTTATCTTTCATAAACATCCTCCTGTATTATTGACTTTAGATCGCCTTTAGTGCGCTACACGACGTTTTTGAATACTATCAAAGCCTACTGCAAGTGCAAGTACTATACCTTTAACAACCATCTGCATGTATGTACTTACGTTTAAGAGAACCATACCATTGGTAAGTATACC
>NZ_FMMP01000023.1 GCF_900095725.1 Cellulosilyticum sp. I15G10I2 | reverse complement strand
TGGAGATACAGGCCCAACAGGAGATACAGGCCCAACGGGAGACACAGGGCCAGGCGTATTTGTATGGGGTGCAGAACCGACTATCATATGGGCAGATTCAAGTGCTCCAGGTCCTGGCACTGGCACCCCTGAAGAGCCCTATAGTTCTCTTCAGGCTGCCATTAACGGAGCGACTACCAGCACGTTTGCTAACACTTTTGGTATGAGAGCACGTTGTATCGTTTTAATAGCAGCAAATTCAGCTTTTGATGAGGATGTTGTAATACCGCCTGCAAGGCATGTGCAGCTTCTTGGCCTGGGACCATGGGTGTTAGGTGATGCAGCATTAGCTAATTTTGCATCATCTGTTCCTAGAAATATAACAATTCAAACAAATTCAGCGGCAGAAGATTTTTACACGGTGCAAGGACCTGCTTTTGTAGCAAGGCCTGTAACAGTAATTGGTACTTTTGACAGCGGAACATCTGTAAGTACCCATACGAACTACACAGATGGAGCAATTATAAGCGGAGATATTATATTTCAAAATACTGACCCTGTAGATCCTTTTACAACCATTGAATTTCAACTCCATAACGCTAGAGTTGTAGGAAGCATCATGCAGGCAGCTGTTGATCCGCATCAGGGTCAGCTCAATACCTATATTTACAACAGCAGAGTCAATATTATAAATCATGTTGGTCTAAGAATTCAGCGTATGGTGGATAGTGTTTCGGATGGAACGATCACAGCGGCCGTGTATTCTCACATTACAAATACGACTATCAATGGAAATGTGACCATCGGCGGGGCGAGTGGGGATGTACCACCGACAGGTATTTTCAGTAGTCAGTTTAGTACGATAACGTGGACTGGGCCACTTGTGCTTGACACATCTTCTAACTTCTATTTTGTTAGTAGTGGATCCATCTTGGTTGGAGCGAAAACGATTTTGTTTAGTCTTGCATAATTATATGTTTACGTGTTTTCTGCTTAAAAGATCAGTGCAAATTTTCATATGTTTATAAGTAATTTATATAAAAAAGTAGGGAAATAGTTGTCAATAATGCAGTTTATAATTCTCGAGGATTTGTAGTAGATCAGGAATCCTTGTCTTCGCGGGTAACTCGTGGGCATTCCAGAAAATGCGGTCGATATAGCATTGTTAGTTGGTACAATAGTGGGAGCTCCTTACGATCCTCTAACTGAGTTAGCAGATAATAATAGTGATGCTTCAATTAGTGATCAAAGGTAGAGCATAGAGGATTAAAATCATGAAGCAGCTTTTTCGGTTCTGCCTAATGGCATTATAATTTCATTATTAATGTCTATAGTAGATAGGGAAGTAGTAATGGTCCTACAATCGAAATTTTATAATAATGTTCGAAGTATTTATGGAGTACTAAAATAAATGAATTCATTTATTTTAGTACTTTTTTGCACGCCCTCTTGTAAATATAGCATGATTAGTACTAAAGATAAGTCTAAAAATGAAACAAGTTGAGGGTACGTATTCTAAAATTCTACATATTATGATACTAGCTATTTTATTAATAGTAATGTATTAAAAGCGAGGGGGCGCTAAAATGATTGACGGTAATATGTACTGAGATAAAAGACATAATAGCAATTGCAGAAAGGAATACAGAGAAGAGCGTTATAGTAATTTTAATTGTTACGTAAGGGGGGATTAGGATGAGTAATATAGCTTTACAAGTAGAACGTCTGGCTGCTGGAACGGTGGTATCGGGAGGAAATGTTATATTCGATACAACTGTATATACAGCAGGAAATATTAGTTATAATCCGTTAACTGGAGTAATAACTTTTAATGAAGCAGGAAGGTATGTTCTAGATTGGTGGGTAGCAACTCAATCAGTTCAGGGCGCAACGGGGGTTGTTTTTGCAATTAATTCTTCACAAGGGGATGTTTTAGAGGGAGACTCCCCCATAAAAACAGGAGAAG
>NZ_FMMP01000022.1 GCF_900095725.1 Cellulosilyticum sp. I15G10I2 | reverse complement strand
GTTACTCACCCGTCCGCCACTAACTAAGAGAGCAAGCTCTCTTAGTCCGTTCGACTTGCATGTGTTAAGCACGCCGCCAGCGTTCATCCTGAGCCAGGATCAAACTCTCATATAAAAGTTTGTCCAAACAGTAGTTAACTGTTTTTTGACTTAATTACTTGTACGTTGTACTTAAAGTACATGTACTTGATTCGAACTTCAATACTGAAATTCTGCGAACTTTGTATAAAGTTCTATTGAATCGACTGGTTTTATGGTTACTATTCTATTTTCAAAGTTCATTAAGTTATTGATGTTCAAGACCCTAAGGCCTTTTCGTTTATGTCGCTAACTAGTGGCGACTTGTATAATATTACACGACTTCTCTACATATGTCAACACCTATTTCAATTTTTTAATCATTTTTATCTTTTCAAATCATTCTTTTAGCAAAATCCTTGAACTGATTTATAGAGCTTTCCTATTTTTAGTATTATGATTAGCTAAAATTCTAATTTTTATGCTCCTAGAAAAAAGTCTTTAAATTTTAAGCAGGCTATAGACTTATATGGACTACAGCCTACTTAAAATTATTTATTTATTTCTAATACAACCTCAATTAATTCTCCATATTGATTATTTTGTGAACCGTATTTATTTATTTTATAGTTCATATCATTAATCTTCCCTGATGATTTTATTTTCTTATTGTCATACACGCTTTTAAAATCTAGTATAATAGGTTCTATTGAAGTTTCTTGGGTTTCAATAACATTTACTATATTTTGAAGTGGCCTTACATGCTTAGTTTCTAATTCTTTATGATATAGTTTTTCACCTCTAAAAACATTAACCACCCATCTCACTTTTGTTACTTCCCCTGTGTTTTTTCTAAATAGTTGATAATAACTTGCCATTCTTTTTTCAACACCAGTGCTTGTTAGATTGATTATAGATTGTGGCGTTTCTATTTTCAACATATTATAATGTTCTCCTACACGCATTCCTGTTAACATAAACTCAGGCCCACGCACTTTTTCAACTATCTTTTGACTTAGTTCATCTTTTAAGTGTATCGTTTTTTTTATGAGATTTATCCTTAAAGCGCCATTATTATTTTTAAATAGAATAGCATATTCTCCAATAGTTGCTTCTTTTGTTACTATCCCTTCCTTTGTATTTTTAAGATCTTCTATTATTTGAATAAGTCCTTCTCCTATAATTTCTTCAAGCACATCACCTATTTGCATTGCCACTGTTGATTCTATATCTGAAATATCTATAAAAAATTGATCATCATCTTGACTAAATCCCCATCTACCATCATCAGTAAGCGTTGATCTTAATATTTTTTCTTGTAATTCCTGCCAACTTACGCTCTCCCTTATATAATACTCATCATCATAAAAAATCGTTCTATAGGTATTAGCTTCTTCTTCTATACGCGTACATCCTGCACATAAAACCATACATAAAATAAAAGGTACTATTTTTTTCCCTTTTGTCTTTTTCTTAGAAACCATTCCTATATATCCAATTTTTTTAGCAATAATAAAACCTAGAACGCCTCCTATCACAAGCATGACTTGTGTCATTAATGTCGTGTCGTCCATTATCAAAGGAAGTATTAAAAACTTACTTATATCCGCTACTAAAAAAGCCGCACATACACTGACGCCTATAATAAAGATCCCTCTACTTATTGGATGAGGTATCAGTACATCAGCATCTTCTATTTTTGACTTTTTAGCCGCTTGGCAAATGACGCCCCAACACAAGAGGCCAATTACTGCAGCAATTAATATTTTTAATCCTATATCCTCAATATAACTCCAAAACAGTACATGTTTATTCATTGTTCCACTTTCAAATACAAATGTCTTTCGTTGCACTATAATACTATAAATGGGTAAGAATAATCTCTCAAACTTTATTCTGGTATAGTAGGGAAATCTATAAATTTCCCAAGCACTTATTACTATAAAAGCCGGAGCTGCTAGACTAAAAATACTTACAACCAAGCTCCCTATATTATTGTTCATAAGATATTGAACCATAAATATAAATAAATAAACTGCAGTATAAACCATCTGCACTAGAACTAATAGATAAATAAGATTTTCTAAACTATTAATACTCATAATTACGCTTTCATAAGATAAAACACTATAAGCTTCTTTAAATTGTAATATCGCATGTGATCTTAGTGCAATAAGCCCTACTGAAAACACTATAAACGGAATACTAAAACTTAATATACCAGCTACTATTTTTACTAAACATCTTTGCATATTCGTATAGGGCAGTGCCTTTAGAAATCTTCCTATGTCTATGCTTTTATCGTTCTTAAATTGAAAATAAATAAGTATTATCATTCCAAAAAAAGTAAAAGCTACCAAGCTAGCCATTAAAGGTAAAAATATCTCTCCACTAATATCCTCTATTGCTTTCCCATAACGCAAATATCTTTCAAATCCATTATTAATATCCAGACTTGCAAATAATAACCCACTTATATTAACAATCAAAAAATATATCCCCATCATTATAGCAGGTCTTACCTCAACTTCAATTAAAGCCTTTATATTCTTCATAACTTCTTCGCCCTTTCCCTCTAATTCTTTTGTCTTTCACTTGTGTAAATAAAGACATCTTCTAAATAAGCCCTATAGGTTCTATGATTTTTGCTCCTTGGGCTCTTAGCTTACTTTCAAATTCTATAGAATAATTATCTGTAACTATGTAATACACACTACCTATCTTATCAATCTTTAAAATCTCATCCCATCCCACAAGCTCACCCGGCGGCATTTCTTCAAATACAACTTGTAGTTTTTTTACTTTTGCTTTCAAAGCATCTACTGACGCTTGATAAGTGACCTTGCCGTCATTAATAATAGTTATTTCATCACAAATTTTTTCAAGTTCTGTTAAATGATGTGAAGAAATAACTACTGTCATCCCAGTTAAACTTACTTCATCAATAATAAGATCCAGCATTTGTCTTTTAGCTATTGCATCTAGCCCTAAAGTGGGTTCATCTAATACAAGTAATTTTGGTGAACTTGCTATGCTTAACATAGTACTTAATCGCATCTGCATTCCCTTTGAAAGATTTTTTATCTTGCTTTTTAAGTCTATCTTAAAAATTTCATTATACTGATTAAATTTTCCCTCTGAGAAAGTTGGGTAGGTCAGTTTAAAAAACGCTGCCATCTGTTTAACTGTATAACTCTTAAAAAATTGATTACGATCCGCTACATAACCTATACGTCTTTTTACAGCATTATTTTCATAGACTGGCTCACCTTCAATTAAAATACTTCCTTGGTCTATATCATATATTCCCGTAAGACATTGTAAAATCGTACTCTTTCCTGCTCCGTTTTCTCCGATAATGCCATATATCGATCCTTTTGGAATTAAAATGGATACATCGTCAACTGCCTTAATCTCTCCAAAGCTTTTAGTAACATGACTTATTTCTATCATGATTTTTCCTCCTTTATAAATCCATCATAAATCCGACTAATCTCATCTTGCATATCTTGTTTGCTAAACCCCATATAATGTAGCTGCATGCAGCTACTCTTTAGAATTTTTCTGATATCTTGCAACTCTTCTTGGTCAACTGCTTTAATGTGAATATCTGCTACAAAAGTGCCTTTTCCCCTTATCGTCTCTATAATTCTTTGCCTTTCTAATTGCTGATAAGCTTTTGTTACAGTATTGACGTTTACAGTAAGCATACCCGCTAACTGCCTTACTGAAGGAATTTGATCCCCAGGTTTCAAAATCCCTTTTATCACTTGCTCTTTGACATTATCTATAATCTGTTCATAAATAGGCCTGACATCTCTTACATCAATAGGAAACATGCTTTTCACCTCACTCTCAAATGACTTTATTTATACCTGCATCGATTTTACTGTATAAAATATACACTATCTAGCACAAACAAGTGTTACGCCAAGTGTTCTATGCGTTACAGGTGTACTATAACATATATTACACTTAAACTATACACCTGCTTTTTTTATTTGTCAATAACTCTATAAGTGCTTAAATTTATATAATTTAAGAATATTTATAGCAGCTTGTCATAATTTATAATATATAGTTTTGAATAATCTTAGGAGGATACCAGTATGGGAAGAAAAAATAAAAGCAATGCTTTAAACTATCATCAAATATATCGCATTTTACTATTAAGTTTTATTGCTTTCTTTCTCTTTATTTTGATTAACTTTTTTTTGCCTGTTGCTAACTACATTTCTGTTTATTTACTTTTTCTAAGTTTAATCTTCTTAGGCATCCATTTTTATACTAAAAAATTTGGCTCTCTCATTACATCCCTTGTTCTTTGTATTTGTTCTTTAGTGGTTATTCTTGCTTTTTTATATCTCAAATAAATTTGCTCTAACAAGAAAGCGTGCAAAAAACGCACGCGCTTGTGAAATAGTAAAGTTTGGTCCCTTGCAAGCAAAACGAACTTTCCTATTTCATAAAAACAGTCCCTGACAATGCGTGTGCACATTGTCAGGGACTGTTAAATATAAATTTTATTTTAAATTAGATTTTGCAGTTTCAACTAATTGTGTAAATGCTTTAGGATCGCTAATTGCAAGATCCGCTAACATTTTTCTGTTGATGTTTACGCATGCATTTTTTAATCCATTCATAAAGCGGCTATATGATAACCCGTTAATTCTAGCTGCTGCATTGATACGCGCAATCCATAGTGTTCTAAATTCACGTTTTCTTAATTTTCTGCCTACATATGAATAACTTAATGACTTCATAACAGCTTGTTTTGCTGTTCTAAATTGTGTTGATTTTGCGCCTCTATATCCTTTAGCTAACTTTAATACTCTATTACGTCTTTTTTTAGTGGATATTCCACCTTTAACTCTTGCCATGACTTTAACCTCCTAACGCTTTCTTTTTATAAGTGTGGTAATAATCTTTTCATTTGTTTTTCATTTGTTTTATCAACGAGTCCTGGATGTCTTAGGTTACGTTTTGTTTTTGGAGATTTTTTAGTCAAAATATGACTTGTATATGCTTTTGATCTTTTAAGTTTACCTGAACCTGTTAATTTAAAGCGTTTTGCCGCTGCTCTATTTGTTTTTAATTTAGCGTTAGCCATTATGAAGTCCTCCTTTATATATTAATATTTATTTTATCAAAAGGTAACTATTTTGGTGCTACCACGATAATCATGCTTCTACCTTCAAATTTAGGTTTTTGTTCTGCTACTCCAATTTCTTCTAACAATACTAGGGCTTGTTCTAATATTGTATAGCCTTTTTGAGTATGCATCATCTCACGCCCACGAAATACAACTGAAATTTTAACTTTATCTCCTGCTTTGAGGAATTTCTCTGCATTTCTCATCTTCGTTTCAAAATCGTGTTTTTCAATACTTGCAGAAAGTCTAACTTCTTTTAAACTAACAGTTTTTTGTTTTTTGCGCGCTTCTTTTTCTTTCTTAGCTGCATCAAACTTAAATTTACCATAATCCATAATTTTGCAAACAGGTGGTTTTGCCTGTGGTGCAATTTTTACAAGATCTAAACTTTTTTCACTAGCAAGTCGTTGCGCCTCTTTAAGTGGAACAATACCGATTTGCTCGCCTTCTGCTCCTATGAGTCTCACTTCTTTGTCACGAATTTGTTCATTAATCATTGATTCGTTAATAATGGGCACCTCCTAAAAATATTTGCCTGTATAATTATAATCACCCTTAAGCGTATGGGTGTGACGCTCGTAATAATAGCCATTTCTCATTATCTGATATTTTTATATACAAATAAAGTGGATAGCCGAAACTATCCACTTCTTATAATTCATACTAAAAAACGTTATGTCACATGTTATTTAATTTACATGTTATTAGTATGACCTTACGAGCACTGTCGCTGCAAGGTGAGAAGAAATAGCTTCTACTTGTTTTGTTTACAACACATAAAATATTATCATAGAATAGATAGGCTGTCAACCCTTATCTAAACTATTATTTTTCTTCTTGTACCTGCATATCTAGTATATAATTATATTTTTCTTTGATTTCTTTTTCAACACGCTCTGCAAAGTCTGTAAGTGCATGTGCACCTTCATCGCCTTTTTGTCTGCTTCTTACTGAGACCTTCTTGTTTTCCATCTCATCGGCTCCTACTACTAGGATATAAGGCACTCTTTCCATCCGCGCTTCTCTAATCTTGTATCCAATCTTTTCTGTACGATAGTCTGCTGCTACTTTTATACCTTTAGCTTTAAGTGTATCTACCACTTCCTGTGCATAGTCAGCATATTTATCGGAAATAGGAAGAACTTTCACCTGCATAGGCGCAAGCCATGTTGGGAAACATCCTGCATATTTTTCAATAAGCATAGCCAGTGTTCTTTCATAGCATCCAATTGACGTACGGTGAATAATGAAAGGATGCTGTTTATTACCATCTTTATCAACATAAGTCATTCCTAGACGCTCGCCAAGTGCAAAATCTATTTGAACTGTGATCATAGTATCTTCTTTACCATGAACATTTTTAAACTGTATATCAAGTTTTGGACCATAGAACGCAGCTTCTCCTTCTGCTTCTGTATAATCAATGGCCAGATGGTCTAAAATATTTCTCATAATATTTTCTGTTTTTTCCCAAGCAGCTGGATCATCAATATACTTCTCTGTATTATTAGGATCCCATTTAGAAAATCTATAGCTAATATCCTCTTCAATACCAATTGTCTTCATAACATAGTTAATAAGCTCTATAACACCTTTAAATTCTTCTTCGAGTTGTTCCGGCGTACAAACAAGATGGCCTTCTGATATAGTAAACTGTCTTACACGAATAAGCCCGTGCATTTCTCCTGAAGATTCATTTCTAAATAAGGTAGAAGTTTCACCATAACGAATCGGCAAATCTCTATAGCTGTGCTGTTCTGAGTTATAAATGGTAAACTGGAACGGACAAGTCATAGGACGCAGGGCCATAACTTCTTTATCTTTTTCTTCATCCCCCAGTACAAACATACCCTCTCTATAATGATCCCAGTGGCCTGATGCTTTATAAAGATCGCTTTTTGCCATAAACGGTGTTTTTGTAATCACATAGCCTCTTTTTTCTTCTTCATCTTCAATCCATCTTTGCAGGGTTTGAATGATTCTAGCGCCTTTTGGCATAAGAAGTGGAAGGCCTTGACCAATTTTATCATCCGTTGTAAAGAGTTTAAGTTCGCGGCCGAGCTTATTGTGATCACGTTTTTTAGCCTCTTCTAATTTTTCAAGATGTGCCGCAAGATCAGCTTTTTTAGTAAATGCTGTTGCATAAATACGTGCAAGCATTTTATTCTTCTCATTGCCTTTCCAGTAAGCACCTGCTGAACTAAGAATTTTGAAAGCCTCTACAGGCTTTGTACTCATAAGGTGTGGTCCCGCACATAGATCGATAAACTCACCTTGTTTATAAAAAGTAATGATCTCTCCTTCTGGAAGGTCATTAATGAGCTCTACTTTATAAGTTTCCTCTGCAGCTTCCATGAGTTTAATCGCTTCATCTTTTGGAAGTTCAAATTTTTCTATAGGTAACTTTTCCTTAACGATCTTTTTCATTTCAGCTTCAATTTTAGTAAAGTCTTCTTCTACAAAGGCTCTGTTAAAATCAAAATCATAGTAAAAACCATCTTCTATAGCTGGCCCTATTGCAAGTTTAGCTGATGGGTAAAGTCTTTTTACCGCTTGTGCTAAAATGTGAGACGCTGTATGACGAAATGTTCTTTTGCCCTGTGCATCATTAAAAGTTAGGATTTCTAAATCACAGTTTTCATTTAAAACTGTTCTAAGATCTACTACCTCTCCATTTACAACCCCTGAACAGGCAACTCTTGCAAGTCCCGCACTTAAGTCTTCAGCTACTTCAAGTACACTTATGCCTTCTTGATACTCTTTAATCGATCCATCTTTCAATGCTACTTTTATCATATTATTTCTCCTCTCATAGTGCTTATGTTATTTTTTATTTTTTATATTGATAGCTACAATCAATTGTCCTAGGTGACGCTAATATGCAAAGAAAAACAAAATCCCTCTAAGCAGATTCTTACTTACTTTGGCATACAAAAAACTCCCGTCCCTTTTTAAATATAAATATATTTAAAAAGGGACGGGAGACTCTATTCCCGCGGTTCCACCCTCATTGTTTCATCTACTTAGAAACCACTCATTCTACTTAACTATAACGTTGTTAACGGATTGTTATCACTCCAAGATGGTCTTCACTTATAGTCTTTAAAAATGCTCACACCAATGCATCTTCTCTCTGAAAAAGTTAAATAAGCTACTGTTCTTTTCATCGTTTTAAATCTATTCATTTTAATGTATTTATTGTAATCAATCCGCTTCTAGATGTCAATATGTTTATGACTTAATCGTACTGGCATTATCTGTACAATTCTCGCAGCCTTTGCAATATCTCATATTAATACCGAATATCCCCTCCAAAGTTTTAATAAACTGCGGATACTTTGCTCTTTGTCTCTGGTGTACAATAATTCTTCTGGGACATATGGTAATTAATATATTCATAATAAGATCTTCTTTGTTGAAACTACTTTCTCCTAGCAGTTCTTCACAATACGCCTTCGTATATAACTCTGTTACTTCTTCCATATATTCATTATGAAGACTCATCTCCCCATTTTTTTTATAAATTAAATGAATAACATCTTCCAAAGGGTTATTTAACGGACTCATTTCTTTTACCATCTTTATAAACTTGATAATATCCTTTTTCAATAGATAGTCTTCAACAAACTGCTCTAAAATATCTGCCAAAATAACTTTATACCTATACGTCCTAAACCGAAGCCAGCCGTCTATATTTATTTCCTGATTTTCTTTTAAAGCCTCTAATAAAGGCATGTAAACTAAATAATAAGTAAGTGCAGAAAAACCTTCTTGCACTGCTAAATAATTATTAGTCACAAATTTTCTTTTTATTTCTTTTTTGTCTGTCGGTAAAAGATCTTTTCTTTGCATCAAAAAATCTTTTGTAACTTGTATAATACCTTCTGTTTGAACAATATCACATATAACCTGGGCAAAAGTTTCTATCGTATCTATTTCAAATGGCTTTATAGAATAATTCAGCCTGCATATCTCTCCATCTTGGGTAATTTCACAGGTATTTATGATTTCATCTTGGTCTTCAAGTTCTTTAATTTTTTCGAGTAGCTTATGCTTATATTTAGTTGTATAGAACACACATCGACACATGCTATATACCTCTGAATGTAGTTCTCTAATCATTATATAACTTTTAACTTGTCAGCTTTCATTGTCTTATCAATTAATTCTATCATACTGCTAGGATTTTTTTATTTTACAAAGCTTCAATTATTTTTTCTATTTCATCTTTTGAAAAATCATACTTTTGATTGCAAAAGTGACATACAATCTCAATGTTCTCTTCTTCACTTGCTATTTCCTCGAGTTCTTGTCTGCCTATACTGATCAGTCCCCGTTCCATACGGTATTTTGAACAGTCGCATTTAAAGTCTACTTCTGTTTTTTCCATGATCTCTATATCTTCTAAAAGCCGCTTTATAATTTCTTCTATCGTTTCTCCTGCATCTAAATAAGTCGTGAGAGAAGTGAAGTTTTTTAAATTATTTTCAAGTTCAGTAATCGCTTCATCCTTTGCATCTGGGAGCACTTGTATAATAATCCCTCCCGATTGCTTGATACTGTAATCGACATCTACTAACACCCCTAAGATCACCAAAGAGTTTGTTTGCTCTGAAACTGCAAAATAAAAAGTAAAGTCTTCTGCTATTTCTCCTGAGAGCATGGCAACTTGTCCTGTATAAGGCTCTTTTAGTCCAAGGTCTTTAATGACTGTCATCATCGCATTGCCTATTGCTCCACTGACATCTAATTTACCATCCGGCTTATTGGGGATGTCTACTTGTGATTGATAAGGATAGCCTTTTGCATATCCCTTGCCGTCTGCTTCGACAACAATGCCCCCTATCGGGCCATCTCCCTTTATAGAAATACTTACTCTGTCAGTATCTCTTTTAAGCATACACCCCATCATAGCAGCTCCAGTCATCGTTCTTCCTAAAGCAGCTGAAACAACAGGTGTTGTTTGATGATTTTCACAAGCTTTACTTATCATGTTTTTTGTATTTGCTCCAAAAAATCTAAAGTTTCTCTCTTTATCCGTTCCTCTTATGATATAATCTTTCATGCTTACTATTCCTTTCTTTTTCCTTGTTCTCTTACAACAAAGGTTGCTCTTAATGTATTTTCATGATAAGGCTTATGGGTATAATCATCATAAATGCCCATAAGTTCAAGTCCAGCTTCATCTAAAAGCGATTTTACCTTGTCTATGCTATAGGCTTTTTGGTAATGATATTCCTCAGTTCTTGTATAGTGTCCTTGTTCATTTTTAATAAAAAAGTTAACGACAAATTCATTAACAGCTTCTTCTTCATCATAATAATTCTCCCATATATAAGCTGCATCTTCAGTCTGCTCAGCAAAAGTTTTATCTGCCAGGATACTTTCATATTTATAGGATGTGCTTATATCAAAGATAAACAATCCTCGAGGTTCTAGGTAATTATTGATCCACTTAAATGTATTAAGCAGCTGTTCTTCTTCTAAAAGATAATTCATGCAATCACAAGCACTATAAATCAGATCTACTGTACCATATAGTTCAAATTCACTCATATCCTGCATTAAATATAATATATTGTGCTTATTGGCCGTAGCATTTTCTCTAGCCACCATCAACATTTCTTCTGAGTTATCAATACCTATCACTTGAATATCACGCTCAGCAAACAAAGTACACATTTTGCCTGTGCCGCATCCTAAATCACATACGATACGGGGGGTAATATGATATTTGTTTAGGTAATGATCTATAAAGCCTGTCCACTTTTCATAGGGTATATCTTCCATAAAAGTATCATATACTTTTGCAAATTCACTGTAGGCTTCCATATTTTTCACCTCAACTCTATCTCTACTTTTTAACAACTTATTATAGCCTATTTACAGCCTATTTATCTAGAGGTGATTTTTTAGAAAGCCTATATTCTTCAAAAAATTGATCAATTTATACTTGATTAGGGTAATCATCCAATATATCGGGGGCATAAAGTTCATCTGTTTCTGAGAGCAGGTCACTTAAATCCCCCGGGCACTTTAGTGCTCTTTCTAAGACTAATTGTTTTAGAAAAAGCATCATCGCTTTAGCATCTTCTTTTGCTGAAAATGTTTCATTAACTTTCCTCTCAACTTCTTCTAAGTCATATATTTTACAAGCACGGTCTGTTCCACCTATAAGAAGCCCTTCATCTCTAACATTTTGTATACTAAGTTCATCATAGTCCAAATCTCTTCTGCGGCATATATTGAGCATATCTTCACTATAATATTGTTGTATATACTCCGCTACCCGTTGTTTCCCTTGTATTCTTACAACTTCATAATCCGGTGTTATTACTATATATTGGCTCATTGGCTTCATCCTTTCTTTTTTACTGAGGTTAGTATTTGGCGACTAATGTTATTCCATACGTACTTATAAACATTATTAACATTTTTTCTTACTTGGTATATTTCTTATCTGTTAAACTATTTTTTGCATTAAAATATGCCCAGTACACACACTCAAAATTTCATGTGCACTAGACATATTGGTTAAGAAATAGTCATTACTACAATAAGCTTATGATAAAACTTATGCTACAGCTTATGCTGTAACCTCTGTTATAACGATACTTGCCTGTGTTGTAACTGCTGTACTGTAAGTTACTGCTGCGCCGCTGATATTTACAAGCCTAACTAGAGCAGGAGCGCTTCCTACTGTTATTAATGCATTACCATCTACCTGTAAGGGTGATACTGCTATTGCTGGTGGTATAGGAAATGACCCTGCGACTGACCCTGGTACGCCGTCAATCGTTTGTACTGCAAAAGTAATTGCTGGTGTACCCATCAGAACCGCCCCCGCTACCCACCATGTAATAGAGTAGGTGCCTGGTTTATTAATCGTAAAGGTGCCTGCATTATTATAAATAATATTAGGTCCCACACTACTACTGAGTGTGTTAAAAACAACTGCAGCATTATTATCAACTGTTGGTGCAATTGAATTAATTAATAGTGCTTGGATAGCATTGGCTTCTGGTGTTGGCTTTGGACATGGGTATGGTTTTGGGCATGGTCTTGGACATGGTCTTGGGCATGGTCTTGGACATGGTCTTGGGCATGGTCTTGGGCATGGTCTTGGGCATGGTCTTGGGCATGGTCTTGGGCATGGTCTTGGGCATGGTTTTGGGTATGATTTTGGATAATGATTAGGCTGGTATTCTTCCTCTTGATAATAAGGATCGTATGAATATTTATTCCCTTGATAATAAGCACTTTGTTGATATTCATCGTCTTGATAGTAGGTATTCTGTTGATATTTCTCATCTTGATACTGTGCTTCATACTGGCTTTTTGAGGCATTTTGCTTCATAGCTTTTGCGCTCCTATCATTTTCATGCTCATCTCTCTTATGCTCTGGTAGCTCTTCTAGTAAAGTATCATATCGCTGTTTCAAAGAATCATAACGTGCCATATGCATCTCTCCTTTATATTTGATTTTCCCCCTACATTATGGTATGTACTAGAAAACAAAATGTGATATATTAATTGACTATAATAGAGATAAATTTATATAAAAAAACAATTTTTTACATTTTTTCAAACTTTAAGTACAAAAGTCATTATAATGACTCATTGCTATAAAAACGAGATCGCCTAAGACTTCTAATAGTCCCAGACGATCTCATTATATTTTTTATGTTAAATATTATATTATGCCTTAAAACTCGGCTTTTATTTTTTCTTCTATAAGATGTATATTGTTAATTAGTCGTTTATCATCAGGTGCTAACTCAAGTGCTGCTTTAGCATGAGCTAAGGATCTTTCGTACATTCCAAGCCTATAACAGCTGATTGCTGCTAAATCATTAGGCGTGTAATCCCAAGAATATCCCATATTGACGTAGGTTGCAGACTTAGCTTTTATCTTGAGCGCTTCTTCAGTCATATAAAAAACCATAGGCCAATCAGCTAGTTCATAGCCCATTTTTGCAAATTCAATATAAGGATCTCTCATATGAGGCGCTTCAGCAATTGCCCTATAATACCAACTATAAGCCTCTTTTATATTCCCTAGTCTATAGTATGACTTTGCCGTCCATCTCATCGCTGCACATCTTTCCTCATTCCATGTGGCAGAGGGTAAAGAAAGATATTTTTTTTGTGTTTCAATGCATTTATGCCACTGGCTATTATACATATATTCCCTGCCAAGATAATACATAGAGCGATCATCTTCTGGGTTTTCCGCTACCGCAAGCTCTAAAAGCTGCAAATATGACCCCCGCGACTTAGTATGATCTGGATAATGATTAAGGACTAGCCCCTCTATATACACAGTTTTTGAAGGCTGCTCTCCAATATATTGTAAGTACTCATGCACAGGGTTTTTCCAAATAGCTGCTTTTCTTGCATGCACTTTAAAGTAATTAAACTGCACATCGGGCTCCCCATTTGCTTTAAAACTCCAATTATAAAGATATCTTCCCATTTTAGTATCAGGCGTCCAAGCTCTTTCAATACAATCCCGCCACCCCTTATTAAAGGTTTCATCAAGGTCAGTACATACACATATATCAACATCTTCAGGAACATGGTCCAATGAAAGATTTCTTGCCACATCAAATCGCCAAGGCTTTACTTCTTCCACATAAACAATGGCTCCACGCTCGCGGAGTCTCTCTACGGTGCCATCAGTGGACCCCGTATCGGTAACAACAATAACATCTGCCTCACTCATTGAATCCATCCATCTATCCACAAATTGCAATTCATTTTTACAGATGGCATATACACATATTTTATACTTATTCATCTCGCTCCCCCTATCTTAATAAACTGTAGTTATTTAAGCTTTACTTATCTCAGTATTTTGTCACTCATCATACTTCAGCTTAATAAGATTCAGATTTTGTTTTAATCTTTCATTTTCTGGTTCCATTTCGCATGCCTTTACTGCACAATCATAAGACGCTTTATAAAGTCCTAGTCGATAACACGCAATAGCCCTTAGATCATATAAACTATATCCCCATGCATCAAGTTCTAATAAATAACTTCCTGATTTTTCAGTAATTTTCAAAGCTTCTTCTGTCATCAAATAAACAAGTGGCCAGTCATTTTCTAAGTAGCCCAGTCTAGCCATTTGAAGATAAGGCTCACGCACAGTTGGGCACTCTGCAACTGCTTTGTAGAGCCATAAACGTGCTTTATGCCTATCTCCTTTTGACGCATAAGATTTTGCGATAAAGCGCATAGAGGCGCACCTTTCTTCTGTCCAAGTCGCCGTTGGTATTTTGAGGTGTTTTTCTAGAGTCTGTATACATTCATCATATTTGCCGTAATACATATACTCTCTTCCAAGCCAGAAGACAACTCTATCATTATCACTGTTTTCCTCTGCTGATAATTCTAGAAGCGGCAAGTATTGGCCTCTAGATTTATT
Source organism: Cellulosilyticum sp. I15G10I2 (assembly GCF_900095725.1). Classification (NCBI taxonomy): domain Bacteria; kingdom Bacillati; phylum Bacillota; class Clostridia; order Lachnospirales; family Cellulosilyticaceae; genus Cellulosilyticum; species Cellulosilyticum sp. I15G10I2. The sequence goes on along the minus strand of NZ_FMMP01000022.1, from coordinate 8,352 downwards.
AAGATCAGGGTAATGGTTAAGCACAAGACCTGGAACCCATACTGTCTTATCTTCATCTTTTCCACTATATTGCAATACTTCATGAACAGGATGTACCCATCTAAAGTCATGGCGGCGATGTATTTTTTCCATGGCAAACTGCTTGCTAGGTTTGCCCTCACTGGTATATCCCCAAGTAAATAGATAGCGAGCACGGGTATAACAAGGCTGCCATGTATCTTCTAATCTTTGGCGCCAGCCCGGTTCAAATATTTCATCAAGATCATTTGAAACACAAATATCTACATCCTCCGGTATATGGTCCATAGCTATATTTCTGGCCTTATCAAAACGCCACGGTATAATACTTTCTGTGTAAACTTCGGCGCCTCTACTACGGAGTTTCTCTACTGTACCATCCGTTGAACCTGTATCTACTACTACAATCCTATCCGCTTCACTTACTGCATCCATCCATCTGTCTACAAATTTCTCTTCATTTTTACATATGGCATATACACATATCTTGTACTTATTCAACTTATCACCCGCTTTACCATAGCTTATATATTTTAATTCTCTATTTAATATATGAACTTACTTGTTATTTGTTTACGTATTTAAGTGCTAATTGCTTAAAATCAGACAATTAGCACTTAAATTAATCTCTTATTAATTGACTTAAAATTTATTATGATGTAAACGTAATACTATTTAAATTATTAGATAATCCCGTAGTTGCTGTTACAATGACTCTTCCCTCATATACCGTAGTTGGCGAAAATAAAAGGATAGACCCTACTCGATTGTTAAAAGTAAGAAATGGTGAACCTCGTGGACCTGTGGCTCCCGTCGTGCTGGTATCTCCGGTAGATCCCGTGTGACCTGTTGGGCCAGTCTCCCCTTGTATAATATCATCCTTAGTACAGCTATAACCGCCTGTTTGCTTTATCTTACGTTTCTATGTAGAAGAATGTACTAAAAGAAAACTGGCTCATTCCCCTTACATTATAATTAAAAGATTTAGTATAGAAATGCTTCTACATCACATTATATCTATCCATAAACATTTATCCTCCTACTTTATATTTTCACATAACAGAATAAGCCTTAAAAAAGGCTAAACTGCATACTTTTATTTGTATGCAAGTTAGCCTTATACTCTTTAAGCAAATAAGAAAAATTAAATTACGTTATTGTAATATTGGCAGTTACAGAAAATACTAATAGCCAACGTGTTTGTACTGCAACAGGTATCACTAAGCTTGTAAGAATATTATTATTTGTATTTCCTATTACTACTATACCCTTAAGCTAAAATCTAAAATTACAGTTGTTCCTATTATTGATGTAGATGTGTTATCTGATGCAACAGATGAATATAATTAAGCTGTAATAGTTATTGTTGAACCAATAACCGCCAATCCTGCTGTTTTACTAAATTAGCAACTATTGAAGTTATCATTCCATCACACGGAATCGAAAGAACGAAGTTGATTAATTCGCCCGAACCTCCTGTAATATCTATATCTGATTTTGCACTACTTCCTTATACATCAAGCTGTAGAATATTTAACTGAGCTCCAACCCCAGGTGCTAAATCTGTAGTGAATGAAGTTGCTGAATTATTTCTAAGTGTTATGACATCGCCAGCTGCAAGGGTTAATATAGTATTTCCCGATATTTCTCCTTCTACAACTAGAATATTAATATTTGTTGCAGCATCCACAGTACCATTTACTGCAATTGCCATTGCAGAGCCAACACCATTAGTAATATTAATACTATAACTAATACTATAGTTCGCAGTATTTGGAACCGTTATTGTGGTTGTACCCGCTACGTGAGTTATCCCTCCTACAAGTGGTCCATTATTACTGAATGCTACATCTGCCCCACCTGCAATAGTTGCATCAGCTACTATTGCTAGATGATAAACATTAGCAAATGCTTCAAGGCCTACGGCTCCCGTTGGGCCTGTGTCTCCTGTAGCTCCCGTTGGGCCTGTATCTCCTGTAGCTCCCGTTGGGCCTGTATCTCCTGTTGCTCCTGTATCTCCTGTGTCTCCCGTTGGGCCTGTATCTCCTGTTGGGCCGGTGTCTCCTGTTGGGCCAGTCTCCCCTGGGACAATATCATCTTGTATCACTACCAACGTTGCTTTAGCAGGTACTGTTATGGGAAAAAAAACAGTGCCTGCTCCTATATAACTTAATGTAGCTGTAACTGGAGCTGCAGCTACATCAATAATGCTTACTCCTACAACTTCTCCTGTTTTTATGGGGGAATTCCCCTCTAAAACATCCCCTTGTGAAGAATTAATTGCAAAAACAACCCCGGTTGCACCTTGAACTGATTGAGTCGCTACCCACCAATCAAGAACATACCTTCCAGCTTCATTAAAAGTTATTACTCCTGTTAACGGATTATAACTAATATTTCCTGCTGTATATACAGTTGTATCGAATATAACATTTGCTCCCGATACCACCGTTCCAGCAGCCAAACGTTCTACTTGTAGAGCTATATTACTCATCCTAATCCCCCTTCATTATAATTAAAATATTCAGTATGAAAGTGCTTCTAATCATATTATAGTTATAGACAAACATTCCCCCCCTTACTTTATATTTTCATATAAAAAATGTAGCCTTTTTCCCTCTCAATAAAAAACTTTAAGCTAAATTACTCTATTGTAATACCGGCACTTGCATATCCAGCAACAACATTAATCAGTGATACACCAGCTGCAGTTGCAGAAAATACTAATAACAAACGTGTCTCTGCTGTAACAGGTATTGCTAATCCAGTAAGGATCCCATTACTTGTAGCTCCAATGCCAAGTATACCTGTAAGAGGAGGTGCTAAAATTACTGCTGTTCCTGCTATTGGTGTAAATGTATTGTCTGGCGTAGTAGATTCAAATAATTGTGCTGTAATAGTTATTGTTGATCCAACCAACGCTAAAGCTACTGTTGTACTAAATTATGCGGCTATCGAAATTATCGTTCCATCACGTGGAACTGAAAAAGCTAAGTTAGTTAATAAACCTGGGCCTCCTGTAAGATCTATGCTTGCTCCAAGTACAGTAACACTTTCCCCTGAAGAACCAAAACCTATAAACGCTGGTGTTCCTACAAGCCCTTCGGCAATGGTGGTTATTGCTACTGGAAGACCTGAAGCAAATGGTATAATCGCACCTGCCCCTATTGGTCCTGTATCTCCTGTTGGTCCTGTAAATCCCGTTGGTCCTGTTGCTCCTGCTAGTCCTGTTGATCCGGTTGGTCCTAGAAGCAGCAATCTTGTGTACAGCATACATCGATACATTGATCATAATAGCAATCATACGAATTATTATTATAACAATCTTCTCTGTATTCCCTCCTGCAATTACCATTATGTCTTTTATCCCAGTACATATTACCGTCCATCATTTAACCGCCTCCTCGCTTTTAATACATTGCTATTAATAAAATAGCTAGTATCATAATATGTAGAATTTTAGAATACGTACCCATCAACTTGTTTTATTTTTAGACTTATGTTTACTACTAATCATGCTATATCTACAAGCGAGCGTGCAAAAAAGTACTAAAATAAATGAATTCATTTATTCTAGTACTCCATAAACACTTCTAATACTATTATAAGATCTCGTATTGTAGGACCATTACTACTCCCCTAGCTACTACAGACATTAATAATGAGGTTGGAATACCCCCTGAGTTACCCCAGAATACAGAGATTGCCTCATCTACTACAAATCCCCAGGAATTATAAACTATATTATTGACAACTATTTCCCTACTTTTTTATATCAATTACTTAATAACCATATGAAAATTTGCACACATACTTTTAAGAAGAAAACACGTAAACATATCATTATGCAAGGCTAAACAAAATTGTCTTTGCTCCAACCAAAATTGATGCGCTACTAACAAAATAGAAATTAGAAGCTGTATCAAGCACAAGTGGCCCCGTCCATGTTATCGTACTAAACTGACTACTGAAAATACCTGTCGGTGGTACATCCCCACTTGCCGCGCCGATGGTCACATTTCCGTTGATAGCCATATTTGTAATGTGAGAATACACAGCCGCTGTTATCGTCCCATCTGATACACTATCCACCATACGTTGAATTCTTAGACCAACATGATTTATAATATTGACTCTGCTGTTGTAAATATAGGTATTGAGCTGACCCTGATGTGAATCAACAGCTGCCTGCATAATACTTCCTACAACTCTAGCATTATGGAGTTGAAATTCAATAGTTCCAAAAGGATCTACAGGGTCGGTATTTTGAAATATAATATCTCCGCTTATAATTGCTCCATCTGTGTAGTTCGTATGGGTACTTACGGATGTTCCATTATCAAAAGTACCTATTACCGTTACAGGCCTTGCCTGGAAAGCAGGTCCCTGTGACTGATAAAAGTCTTCTGCTGCTGCATTTGTTTGAATTGTTATATTTCTAGTAACAGATGATGCAAAATTAGCTAATGCTGCATCGCCTAGCACCCATGGCCCTAGGCCAAGAAGCTGCACATGCCTTGCAGGCGGTATTACAACATCCTCATCAAAAGCTGAATTTGCTGCTATTAAAACGATACAACGTGCTCTCATACCGTAAGTGTTGGCAAACGTGCTGGTAGTTGCTCCGTTAATGGCGGCCTGAAGAGAACTATATGGCTCTGAAGGGGTGCCAGTGCCAGGACCCGGAGCACTTGAATCTGCCCATATGATAGTCGGTTCCGCGCCCCATACAAATACACCTGGCCCTGTGTCTCCCGTTGGACCTGTATCTTCTGTTGCCCCTGTGGATCCTGTTGGACCTGTTGGTCCGATCTCCCCTTGGACAATATCATCTTGTATGACTACTAACGTTGCTTTAACAGGTAGTGTTGTGGGAAAATAAACAGTTCCTGCTCCTATATAACTTAATGTAACTGTAACTGGGGCTGCAGCTACATCAATAATACTTACTCCTACAACTTCTCCTGCTTTTATGGGGGAGTTTCCCTCTAAAACATCCCCTTGTGAAGAATTAACTGCAAAAACAACCCCCGTTGCGCCTAAAACTGATTGAGTTGCTATCCACCAATCTAGAACATACCTTCCAGCTTCATTAAAAGTTATTACTCCAGTTAATGCATTATAGCTAATATTTTCTGTGGAGTACACTACACTATCAAAAATAACATTGCCGCCTGGTCTCACCGTTCCGGTTGCTAAACGTTCTATTTGTATGGTTATACTTCCCATCCTAATCCCCCTTATCACTATACTTAAAACATTAAATACAAAACCCAATACTCTCCTCAAATACTTGCAGGTTATGCAGCTTACTATAGCCTAATTTCTTATTGCTTTACCGTATGTTTTTATGCAAAAATTTGTACAAAAAAAAACAGATTAGCCCATACACCTTTATGTGTATAGGAACTAATCTGTTCATGAATTAAATACTATTACTCAATTTTAGTTTTAATTTAGTGAAGTTAAATTTTTGTCAAATCGTAGTAACAGTGTTGCCTGGTCATTTGTATATATTAAAGCGTATAATTACCCATTCAAGATAATTATACGCTTTATCCGTCTAGCCTTGTATCTTCTGTAATAGTCCGAACTATTTCACCTTATATCTGATATACGTTTTTTTTTAATATTTTGAGCAACATGATAAATTTTTAGTTTACCAACTCTCAACTACACTAAATGATGCCTCAACTGTATTACTAGGACTACCTGCAATTCTAACTACTGCCAATGTTATTGTTGCATCAATCGGAAGGCTAAAGCTTAAAAGCTCGGCAGTAGCTAATACTCTGGTGTTTACCGACGCGCCTGATGTAACCCCCTGAAATACAACTTGCCCTCCTGTAATAGTTGTTGATGTTCTATTGACTAAAAGAGCTGTTTCAGTATCTGGGATAATAGTAGTGGCTGTTGGATAATTTACAAATGTACCATCAAGTGTCCCATCTAAAATGAGTTGATATCCTAAATCAGCTGTTGAAATGATATTGATTTCCTCCAGTTCAACGTCAACAGAATTTGCTCTTCCTGATCCCGTTGGAAATTCCGCCTTTCTTTGGAAGGAAATAACAGGAGTTAAAGTCGTTGTAACATCAGTAATAGTTCTTCTTTCTGAGGTTACTCTAAAAGTCGGCGTATATCTGCCCACAATATTATACTGTCTGCCCCCTACAAATAAATTAAAACTATTGGCGGTTCCATCATTATTAACTTCTGCTCTTAAAGGTTGATTAGGATCAATAAAACTTGTTTCTCCAATTGGAACATAACGATGAACTGTAATGACTTGCTGAGCTAACGCGGCTGCGTCTGGAAGTACTACTCTAAATTCTATTACGCCGTAGCCGTACCAAGTAAATAAAATCTGATAAATATTACCTTTGCTTAAATCAAGCGTTTCACCACTTGGCCCCGACCCATCTAGTGGATCCACATTCCATGCCGACTGGATAAAAGTAGTATCTACTCCTCCTCTTCGTATGGTTAAGAAGATAGTCGTGCTATTTACTCCAAAAAATGCACCATTATTATCATCAAACAACCCCCATCTAGCCACTTGAGTTCCAATTGGCAAGCTAGGTATACGTACACCTATTCCAGCTTCTCCTGCAAACCCTGGTTCATATCTTCCTCTTTCTGCACTTTCTAGAATTGCACTATCTGCCCCATTTGCTGTAGTATTTATACTATATTCTGTCGCATCATTTGTAACTGTTCCACCACCAGCGGTTATCACGACATCTCTTAAATCGGATACGCCATATACAGAAGTTAATTCTACAATAGGAAACTTTCTCGCAACTCTTAATTCGTTAAATTGAGAGTTTACAGCTGGCCCAATATTAGCAATAATAATATCTGACATTAAATTACCTCCTTTTTAAAAGAGAGAGAAATGAACCTCTCTATTTCTCCCCCTATTATTAATTTTTACCATTTTACCACTCTTCAGTAACCTGGAAGGTGGCCGCAACAGCATTACTTCCCCCTGCTAAATTAGAAACCGCAAGCGTTATAATTTCATTATCTGGTAATTCAAAATCAAGTAAACTTGCCGATGCTAAAACACGAGCGTTTCCTTGAGCTCCTGCTGCTAAACCTTGTAATATAACTTGCCCTCCCGAAATAGTAGTTGAAGTAGTATTAACTCGGAGAGCAGTCTCACTAAGTGGAATATTGGTAGTTACTGTTGGAAAGTCTGCAAAAGCTCCATTTAGGGTTCCGCCTAATATGAGCTGATAAGAAATATTATCTGATGTTACAAGGTCAATCCCTTCTAACTTCACACTAACAGAGTTGGCTCTTCCTGACCCTGCTGGGAACTCCGCTTTTCTTTGGAAAGAAATAATAGGAGTCAATGCTGCTGTAGCTGTAACTTGCCTTCTTTCAGAAGTGACACGAAATACAGGGCTGTATTCACCAATAATACTATATTGTCTTCCTCCAACAAATAATTGAATATTACTCGCAGTACCATTATTTGAAACTTCTGCACGAATAGGAAGATTAGGATCTGCAAGACTGGTTTGCCCAGAAGGAGAAAATCTATTAACTGTAACTACTTCTTGTGCTAAAGTCGTAGGATTAGGTAATACTACTCTAAATTCTATGACGCCATAACCATACCAAGTAAATACAAGTTGGAATATATTGCCCTCTGTAAGATCCAGTGTTGCACCACTAGGACCTGTTCCATCTAGCGGGTCCACATTCCATGCTGCTTGTGGAATTATAGTATCAGCGCCCGATCTCCTAATAGCAACATAAATACCATTAACTGTATCTTGACCAAAAAACAATCCATTTTCTTCATCAAATACTCCCCATCTTACCTCTTGATCGCCTGTAGGAGCAATTGGAAGGCGTATGCCTATACCGGCTTCTCCCGCAAACCCTGGTTCGTATCTTCCTCTTTCTGCACTTTCTAAGATGGCACTATCTGTACCATTCGCTGTAGTACTTAGTAAGAACTCAGTTCCAGTATTTGTAACTGAACCAGCACCAACTGTCTCTGTAACATCTCTCAGATTCGATAAACCGTATACTGATGTTAATTCAATCAACGCTGTTTTCTCCGCAGTCCTTAATTCACTAAATTGTGAACTAACATCTGGCCCTACTCCTTCTATCACCGCTTGTGACTCAAAGACTCCTGTTGGGCCTGTGGCTCCTGTGTCTCCCGTTGGTCCTGTATCTCCTGTTGGTCCGGTATCTCCTGTTGGACCTGTGTCTCCTGTAGCTCCCGTTGGGCCTGTATCTCCTGTAGCTCCCGTTGGGCCTGTATCTCCTGTAGCTCCCGTTGGGCCTGTATCTCCTGTAGCTCCCGTTGGG
>NZ_FMMP01000021.1 GCF_900095725.1 Cellulosilyticum sp. I15G10I2 | reverse complement strand
CTGATAAATCTTTGCTACCAAAGTCATGCGACCTCGGTAGATTATGCGGTATTAGCAACAATTTCTCGTTGTTATCCCCCTGCATAGGGCAGGTTACCCACGCGTTACTCACCCGTCCGCCACTAACCAAGAGAGCAAGCTCTCTTAGTCCGTTCGACTTGCATGTGTTAAGCACGCCGCCAGCGTTCATCCTGAGCCAGGATCAAACTCTCATATAAAAGTTTGTCCTACAACATTTAAGTTGTATTTGACTTAATTACTTGTACTTTTAAAGAATATCGCTATTCTTTAAGCACTTGATTCGAACTTTGTATAAAGTTCTTTTGAATCGACTGGTTTTATGGTTACTATTCTATTTTCAAAGTTCATTTCTTCTTTCACCGCTTGGGCTAACTTGTGTTGTCCTCAGCGACGTATTTAATAATATCATGGTGCTTAACTCTTGTCAACCACTTTTTTAGTTTTTTTTATGTTTTTTTACAACAATCTTTCATAGAGGTTTTCTATCAATTCTTCTGATCATTTTTGTATATTTAAGTTTGATGATTTTCATATATTTAAAAGAGAGTGAAAGGCAACTAGTATCATATTATTCTCATAAAGCCATTTTGCCAGCTGACTATCTGCTATATAGGCTTCAATACCTGCAAAATAAGGGTAGGTTATAGCAAATGGTACGAGTAAACAAACAATCCAAATACTTAGTAACCCTTTTCCTATCCCTGCTCCAAGTCCACCGATTTTATTTACAGTAGACACTACCGGTAAGTGAGATACCATTACATGTGTAGTATTTAAGAATATCGTTAATAATATTTTTAGAATTAACCATGTTACCAAAAGCGAAAGCAAACTTAATATAATATGCGTCAAATAGGTACTGACATAGTCGCCTACATGTGATACATTAAGTAGTTTATAGACTTCTTGATTATTATTTTTTATGATCTGTTCACTCATTAACTTTGGCAGCCATGTTATATTTTCACTAATAGCGTTTCCCTGAGTTTGTATACCTGTGCCAAATTCAACATGCGCCAGCTTGCTGGCAATCCATTTATTGATGATGCCATAAATAGGCGTTAGTTTTAAAAACGAATTAATAATAGGATACATTAAAAACGACAAAACAAATGCTATGATAGAACTTAACAATGTGATGATTGTCTTTAAAAGCCCTGTATAATATCCTATCATTCCAAATACTATAATGATACCAATAATAATAAGATCAAGCATATCTATTTTCTCTCCTTCTTTGGTTTTAGTAATATCACTTTATCCTTAGTTACAGCAATGCCTGCTTTTCTATCGGGCAGGTAAAATACTTTACTTACATCTAATGAAGTATTAAATTCAAATAATTTTATTCCCATCTTGTTGTAGCCCATAAAAAAATTTCTTTGTCCAAGTACTACCCCTTTATCATTCGCATAAAAGTAAGTAACGGGTTCATCCAATTTTAGATTAAAAAACATTTCTCCTTTTGCATTAAAATATGAAAGCTCATTTTGCTTATGTATAGTGCTTTTATTTAAATCTTTAGCAGAAATAATAGGTAAAAACCCATCTCCATAGCTGCTTGCTTTAACAATATACGGACTAAAATAGGCTAATACATTTTCTTGCCTTGCAATTTCCTGACCACTCATAGTATACCAGGTCATCCATTTATCCCCAATGCTTACCCACTCGTTATCTTTGATAAACTCTATTTCATAGATGAAGTTATCTTTTTGTTCTATGCCGTATAAACTATTATCTATTTTTTCTTCCTTAGGTTTTTGAATTTGTATAGCAAGTAAATTTGAGGTTAGAACTGGATTATCTACATCAATATAGCTTGTTAAAAGCAGTTCATTATTAGGAGACACTTCAGCTGCTGCAGGATACCCTGTATTTTTGGCTTTTACATGGCTTACTCTTTGTACACCTAATGAATTCCCTTTTTCATCATAGGCTGATACAATATGTGAGTCACCTAAATTTTCTATTACAGCTACACTGCCATTCTTATTAATAGAAAAGTAAGCTATTGGATTTTGACAAACAACTTCCCCTTGTTTACCTTTATCACTAAATATTGTAATAGTATTTCCCATTTTATTAGCTATTGCAATATAGGGTTCTCTTTGTCTTACAATATAGTTATCAAGTGTTAGCGTATCTGACCACAGTTCTTCTCCATCGAAATCATACGCCACTATTCCATTTTCAGTAACTTTAATCAGCTGTTTGTTATTTATCCCTACATATGTAGCACTCAGTATATCTAACTGAATAAGTTCTTTTTCTTGTTCTAAAACTGTATAATTCTTAGGGGTATCAACTAATGAGCCTCTAACAAATAATAAATAAGTAACTATGATGATCACAATCATAATTAATACACTTACCACTTGTCCTAGTGCCCTCTTACTTTTTAGTCTACTCACTTGCCCTACCTCCTGATTACGCTTCAATTATAGGATAAATATAGCCTCTATACCATATATAGAGGCTATATTTATGATTATTCTACTATACCTTGATATAAATTGATATAGACTTTAGCTGCATCATTCCAGGAAAACCCTTTTTTCATACCATTAAGCTGTATCTGTTTAAAATGTTCTGGGCGCTCGTTATAATACCAATACGCTTCTTCAATCTTACGATACATCCAGTACCCTGAGCATTCTTCGAATTCAAATCCTGTTCCTGTTTTTGTCTGCATATTATAATGAATAACAGTATCTTTTAATCCTCCTGTTTTTCTTACAATAGGTACAGAACCATATCGCATAGCTATAAGTTGCCCAAGTCCGCAAGGTTCAAAGAGTGATGGCATTAAAAAAACATCGCTTACAGCATATATTTTTTGGGCTAAAGATTCATTAAAGGTAAGAAAAACACCTGTTCTTTCTCTATACTTATAGGCTAAATGTCTAAACATATCCTCGTATTCCTTTTCTCCAGTGCCAAGTACTACAAGCTGTACATCCATCTGCATAATCTTATCCATAACCCATACATGTTCTATCGTTTCCTTCATTAGATCAAAACCTTTTTGATCAGTAATTCTAGAAACAATGCCTATAACCATACAGTCTTTTTCCAGAAGTCCATGTTCTTTCTGAAATAAAGCCTTGTTCTGCTTTTTTTTATGAAGAGATCTGTATGTATAATTTACATATAGGTTAGGATCTGTCTTAGGATTATAGATGTCATAATCTATGCCATTAAGTATCCCTTCGATTTTATACTCTAATTTTTCACTTAACAACCTGTCCAGTCCACATCCATATTCAAAAGTTTTTATTTCTTCTGCATAAGTTGGACTTACCGTCGTAATTTTATCAGAATAAATAAGTCCTGCTTTCATATAACTGACAGCTCCATGATATTCTATTTTATCTGGTGACATATAGTCTGATGATAATTCAAGAACATCCAATGCCTCTTTTCCAAATATCCCTTGGTATTTCATATTATGAATGGTATATACCGTTTTAATATCAGCATATAGTGGATCATAACTATATTGGTCTTTCAGCAGTAAACATAGTGGCCCCGTCTGCCAATCATTACAGTGAATAACATCCGGCACAAAATCTATATGCTTAATAAGCTCTAGTACCCCTTTACAAAAGAATGCAAATCTTTCATAATCGTCCTCATAGCCATAGAATTCAGGTCTTGAAAAATAAGTATCGCTTTTCAAAAAATATGTGGGAACTATCTGCTCATCAAAATAAACGCCTATCCCTTGAATCCTCCACCCTAAATGCACATCATAACTTGTTAAAAAGTGTTCATCATGTTCAAAAAACTTGCCTTCAATAGAACTATAGTAAGGCATGACAATGCGTGCATCTATCCCTTGTTCTTTAAGCTTTTTCGGCAACGCACCAACTACGTCTGCAAGCCCACCTGTTTTTGCATAAGGTGCTACTTCGCTTGATACAAATAAACACTTAAGTGGTATATCCTTCACCTTCATACCTCCTGATTTAAAACTTTAATAAACTCGTCTCTTTCTATAATACACTTTTAACTAATTAGTTGTATAGTATAATATTAAAAATTGCTAATTTTCACCTTACTCTGCCGGAAGTTTAAGCTTTTGTCCAACTCGAATAAAATCGGTATTGCCAAGTTCATTAATCTGAGCTATCTCTTTTGACATCTTCGAACTGCCGTATATATTATAACTTATATTAGCTAAAGTGTCCCCTTCTTTAACGATATATTCCTCATACTGTTTAATATTTTCTTTCTCGCTGTTACTTTTCTTTTCTTCTTGTTTTAGAGGCTCCACCGTTTCATCTTTTTCTTTAATTGCTGTTTTTTCAGAATTTGTCTCTTGATTTATTACAACTTCTTCGATTACTTCTTCTGCTGTACCCTTGGGTAACTCCCCTATAACATGGGTTGGTTCTATCTTATTTTCTGCCTCAAGCTGGTTTGTCTGAATAATAAATTTGATATCATCGTCTTCTTTAGTTATATTCTCTAAACCAGGTAATACGCCATTAGCTGCTATATTCGTATTAGAGGCAGCAATACTTTTAGTATTTCTATTATCATTCATTTTTACAATAACAGCTGTGAGTCCTATTAAAATAATACTTGCTACTATAACTGTTGCATTAACATTTTTTCTTTGTATGTATTCATGCTTACGCATTTTACCAATTTCTCTGAATTGGTTTACTACTGTATCTTCGATGACTTGTACTTCTTTTTTTACAAAAGGATGGTCAAGCATATATCTTTGCATCTCTTCATTTCTTTCATAATACATATAGTAGCCACTCTGTTCTTTAAGTTCTTCATTTTCATACACATAAAGTGTTTCAATCTTATTAACAGCATCTACCAGCATAAATATACTATCTTTTTCACCAAATACCCTTTTATGTTCCCGCAATTCTTTCATCGTAAGCATAGTACCATACCCTGGCTGCATATGCATCCAGCCAATAATTTGTTCATTCTTAAAGTACTCTTCTCTTTCTTGTTCTACTTCTTTTAGTACTTCTTCGTCAATCCATTCACTTTCGCCGCCTAAATGGTCCATTGGAATTGGAATGATCCCTCTTACTATAACTTCCTTGCTTTCAGGATAGTATTGTCCTAAAAAAACAGCTGAATTCTCTGTAGATAAATCTGCTAAAGCATACTGGTATAAATAAGTATACACATAGTCTTCTAAATAAATATGATAGTCACATTCTAGGTCTCCTATAGGTTTTACATTGCTTAATTCACTGATATGACTATTATTGTCTTTAATGTTTTTATCTTCTATCTCTAATAACTTACTATCTTCCTGTATGCTTTTTTCAGATGTATGTGCTTTATAATGATGATCGTTATTTTTCGGATTAAGATTATCTAAGTTTTTTCTATGCTCCTTTGGTCTATAAGTTATTTTTCCCATGTATACCACCTTCCATTTTTATCCATTTTAATTAGGATACTATAGACTTTGATAAATAATTTAATCTTTATTGTCGATCATCTTAGTTTTTTTATTTTCTTTTTTTTTGTTATTATTCCATTTTATACCATTTTACATTTATATGTATGTTTATATCTTTTTTTTAAATAAATATTTTATTGTTTTTTAAGATATCATAAAATTTGTAGCACTTTAAGATTTTTATTAATATATTAATTTATTATTATAATTTTTCATTATGTAAATAAATTCCAATTAAAATAGTAAATAAATATCCAAAAAAATGGGAAACTATAATGAGATAGCGAAAGTGGTGATAAAGATATGTATACAGAATTAAGTCCTAAGGTAAAACCCCTTTATATTAATACAAATGACAGCCATCATTTCAATACTTTTTGTAATAATCTTCAGGATTATTTAACGCATTTGTTGCCTCGTCATAATCATGAGTTAGTTATTGTATGTATTGGTACGGATCGCGCTACCGGTGATAGTTTAGGGCCATTAATCGGTTATAAACTTAAAGACCTTAAATACCAAAAAGTTTCATTGTACGGTGATTTAGACAATCCAGTACATGCTAAAAATTTAGAAGATATCATAGATAATATCAAACTGCTGCATGCTAATGCCCTTGTTATAGCTATTGACGCTTGTCTAGGCGCAATGTCTAATGTAGGGTGTATAACTATCGGCGAAGGCTCTATACGCCCTGGTGCTGGTGTACAAAAAGAATTACCTCCGATAGGCCATATTCATATTACAGGCATTGTTAACTTCAGCAGCCTTATGAATATGGTAATACTTCAAAATACCAGACTATCACTTGTTATGAAAATGGCTGATACCATTTCTTCTGGTATAAAGTATTGCCTATGGAGGTATTATAAATAATTATATTCTTTATTAAACTTCTAATTTTAAATCTCCGTCTTTAATCCAATTCTTCTTTCTCATAAAAGAAGCAAAGAGAAGCGTTAGTATTGCTGGTATTATAAAGTATACTGCTAATATTTTTATGAGTAATACTGTTTGACTTGTCTCGGCTTGTGACATCGTCTGCCAAGTAAGTATCGGGCCAACAAGCCCTGAAGTCCCCATACCAGCTCCCGCCGCAACATTTTCCATTTTAAATACCATCGTTGCCAACGGACCTGTTATGGCACTTGCAAGAATAGGCGGAATCCAGATCTTCGGATTTTTAATAATATTAGGCATTTGAAGCATAGATGTTCCAAGCCCTTGTGCTAATAAGCCATTTATTTTATTTTCTCTATAACTCATTACAGCAAATCCTATCATCTGGGCAGCACAGCCAGCTGTTGACGCACCCGCTGCAATACCTGATAATCCAAGTATCATACTAATAGCAGCTGAACTAATAGGCAGTGTTAAAAAAATCCCCATCGAGACTGATACGACTATCCCCATAAAAAAAGGTTGAAGTTCTGTAGCCACTTTAATAAAATCTCCCAGTACATTCATGAAACTTGACACTGGCGGTCCAATAATAAGCCCCGTTATACTACCAGCAATAATAGTTACAGCCGGTGTAATAAGTATATCTAACTTTGTTTTTCCTGCTACTAGTCTTCCTATCTCTACCCCTATCACTGCTGCAAGAAAAGCCCCCAGAGGATCTCCTGCACCACTTAGTAAAATCCCCCCCTCTGTAATCAGCTGCCCATTTACAAGCTTAACAGCATATGCTCCTATAAGTCCATTAAGCACGCTTGAGTAAAGCACAAGTTTACTCGCTCCTAAATTATGAGCAACACCTACTGCAATACCGACTCCTGTAAGTACAGCAGCTATCTGCCCGAGTGTCATTAAAAATTGTCCAAACCACAAATTAGGCATAAAGGATCCTATTTGTTTAAGAATAAGCCCTATCAACAACGTAGAAAATAACCCTAATGCCATACCACTGAGTCCATTAATCAGATACCTGTTTGTAAACTTTTTTACATATAATGTCCATTCTTTTTTATCATGCATATCTATTCCTCCTTAAAACAAGATAACACCTACACAAATATTAACACCTGTCATGTCACATGTCAATATTATATATTTACCCTTTTTATAGATCTTTAAGAGACCCATAAAGATTTAAGAGATACTACTCTTCGTGAGTGACCGCAATGTAATTTGATGTGTTATTTCCTTATTTATAGTATTTTTATTGTATTAATTCTATTTATTTTACAAAGCTTTTAAAGATAGAAAAATCTAAGTACCCTATTAGTACCATAATATATCTAGTGGCGTATAATTTTAATTCTTTCTTTATTAAATGGATATAAGAATGCAACACCATAAGGACTAAGCATATCTAGTGCGATGTGGCTTAGAATGCCGAGCGCTATTCCTACTCCAGCAACTATATTAATAAAAGCAACCAGCAAAAATATAATCGCTGTAAATAGTATGCCATGAGTTAAAGTCCTATGCCCAACTGAATTATAAAGAGCATATGGTAGGAGTGGAATAAATTTCGATATAAATGCCTCTGGATGATCAATGTCCGGAAGAATGCTTCCTAAAGTGCAACATCCGTAAAATATAACAACTTGCTGTGGATCTATTTGTATTAGTTGATGTGCTCCATACGCTAAGGCAATACCACCAATAATATGTGTTCTGTAATCCATATTAGCTCACCTCTTAAGCATATTATGTACAAAACTATACATAGAATACCCAATTCGGAGAC
Source organism: Cellulosilyticum sp. I15G10I2 (assembly GCF_900095725.1). NCBI lineage: Bacteria > Bacillati > Bacillota > Clostridia > Lachnospirales > Cellulosilyticaceae > Cellulosilyticum > Cellulosilyticum sp. I15G10I2. The sequence continues at coordinate 44,850 of NZ_FMMP01000021.1, read as the reverse complement.
ATAATAAAAGCATAACTACAACTTAGAACTTTGTTCACCTGTAGTTATGCTTATTTTTAAGCTTGCAATCTATATTTGACAATTTGACGTTCTTCTTTACGAAGATCTTCAAGCCGTTCATCTATAGAGTTAATAACATCTAGATCTAGAGCATTGAAGCGTGAGAACTTGGATTGCTCTAGGTCATACATAGTATTTCTAACATTATTTAGCTTTAACTCACTTAGTTTATACTTGATTTCATCTCTCTCAAGTTCTTCTCCGGCTAATTTCATCTTAATTAGTCTTTTTTCTTTGCTTCTTTTCGTCTGTTCTTTAATCATCTGTAGTAGCAACTTGACTTTAGATTCTCTTTTTTTGGTACATTCAATCATCTCCTGTAATTTTAATGTTTTTTATACTGCCTTGTTTTAACTGCACGCCAAGGAGAAATAATGTGTGACTACTACTTATAGAAATTGATTACACCTTTCACTGGCTCGTTAATGTAGTTTACAGCGACCTCACTTGCGCTCAGATTTTTTTGTTAATGGGTCCATCTCATCAATCCATGCTCCAAAACACTTTATACATATGCCATCTTGATTCCAGTGATCCATAAGGCTCATTATTTCACCACAGCTGTCACATATGCACCATTCCATTAGTGCTACTTTAAAAGTCATTTGTATGATCTCCTTTCACATAGCAGATATAATTTAAGACTATGTAGAGCAAACTAAGTGTGTCTATGTGCAAAATATGCGCAAAAACAGCTAAAAATTCCCCTATTTATTTTCCCCTACTATTTTTCCCCTACAAAAATTCCCCCTACTGCTTTTTATTACTTTTAATATATGATATTCGGTGTGTTCTCTCGACATATGTTTATACAAAAACCTATTATTGTGCCCTTGTCTATAATTATATAGTGAAAGGAGGGGCAATATGGGAAATTTTGAAGAAACAACTCAAACAATCGGCGAGATAAGACAATTACTCCAGAGCTTGATAAATGAAAAACAAAGCTTATTAGATCCTGAAGTACTTGTTGCTAGCCAAAAACTTGATGATGCTTTGAATACATACGAAAGTACTCTTAAAGAATCAGGCAAGTAAAAACAAAAGGGAGAGATTGAAAACTCTCTCCCTACACTAATTAAAATGATATTTTTGATTATAGATATAAAGGTAACAGATTAATATTCTAATAATTTAATCCTATAAGCATTTCTCTATGACTAAAACAAAAAACCCTATCACTTATTTCTTGTTGTTCATAGAAAAATGCAAAAGGCTCTCCTGAAATTGAACTGTAACCCACGACAACTCCTTTGCCTAAACGTTCGTGGGTTATTATTTTCCCTAAAAAATCTAATCCTTTACAGCTTTCTTCAACGATTTTTACAACACTTGTATCTAAATGATCCATTATTATCTCTCCTTTTCAATTTTCGATTTTATTAGGTTATCTTTTGATTTTATTTAATATTTTATTGTTTAGTGATATTATGAATATATACTAAAGATAAGGAGGTGTTTTATATGTTAAACACAGGTGAAAGACCAGGCAAAGGTGATTATGAATGTACTGTATGTGGTGAAATTGTTACGCTCAATAATAATACTGACACATTACCCATTTGCCCAAGATGCCATAAAACTACTTACGTCAAACTTTAGTATGAAAATCTTGAGTAGCTTCATTCAAATATCCAAATAGCTTACATAAGTGTTGCTTATCAAATGTGCTATTTGGATGTTCTGAAGATACTTTTATTATGCCTTGCCTATTCCAACTTCTTACAAATCTGACTTTTAATAAATATCTTTTATTGATTGAATACTTTGTGATACTCTCCTATAATTAAAATATGTGTTAGATAATTCAAGCTTTAGAAGGAGAATTTATGGACGCTATTACTTTTATCTTAATGTTATTACTTGCTGTAGTTTTATATATAGTGGTTACAAAAATCGGTATGGTTGCAGCTAATTATGTAGGTGAAAAACTAGGCTTGGCAAAGTTAATTAATCTTTTATTGCAGAAAAGAAAAAAATAAATTTTAATCCTCCTACCAATATCAATTTTCATTAAGCTCTTTTATTGTTTATTTGAATATGTTAGAATTGTCAAATAAATCGAGGAGGAACTTAATATTGAAATACTATAATAAAAAATTTAAAACTTTTATTATTTGTTATACTGGATTATTTCTCACTGCTACTATCATCCCATATATGCTAGGACTAGTATCTCCTGGAATTATCTATATTGGCATCAGCATTCAACAATTATTTTTTGCTTATAACGCGTATAAACTTAAACAAAATGGCAATCTTATATTTAATTTATGTTCAGCAGTATTTTTCATATTTTTTTCAGTATATGTATTTTTAACTGGCCGAGGCTATTAGTAGCCTCTTTTTCTATCAAAATTGAATTTTACAATATTAAGCTTTTAAATTAATGTGATATGATGCTGTTTAGAGAATTTTATTGATACATACATCTATTTCTGATAAACTCGTTTAATAGGCAATAGATTTCTTATATTATTTATTCAGCCACTTCTTTCTAAAGGGTTATTATGTTATTCCCCTTTCAATTGGCTCTTAAGGGTCAATTTAAAAGCAAGGCAAGGAAGGAGGATGTGGTGCTCATGATAAATCAAATCATGGAAATACGCTCATACGGCATAGTACTTATTATGCTTGCTGCAGTGGGTTTGACATTGGCTTTAATAGTACTTTTACTTTCATTCGTGTCAAAACGCTAAACACTTCAGCATAAGAAAATCTATTGCCTATTTTATTTTCATAGCTCAATCTCTATAATTGTTGCCTGAATCAAACAAAAATTCATTTTTATTAGTTTTTCATAAAACACATACTTACATAAAAAAATGGCTATTCTAAATTTGAGTATTTATAAAAACCTTGAGGTATTATATGAAAAACATAAATAGATTAAAATTATTAATATCTATTATCCTAATAATCACCTTGTTTTCCCATGTCTCTGCAACCGATAAAGCTTTGATACTTGGTCCAGTTATTTCTAATATTCCTGAACCTGCACCACCTGTTTCTGCTCTGGAGCATCACCAAACTGTGACCAATTATATTAATCGATTGAAATCTATGCATAATAGGATTTTTCAACTAGTCCAACTTACGCTTGATACACCTCCAAGAGATATAGAAGCTCTAATACGAAGTATTAATTCTATCAAAAGCGAAGTTCATTCCATCCGGAGAGAACTTCGAGAATATCATTCCCATGTGCAACCTACTGGTGTACAAACTAGAGACACAGTGCTTCTCTTTAATATTCTTAATCATATTAACAACCAGTTATTTTATTTAGAACAATTATCCTCTACATCAAACAAGGTTGAAAAAGTTATACAACTAGAAAATTTTTTTCACGCTAGAATATCAGCCTTATATACTCTCATTGCAATTGAAGAATTTCTTTTACAACCATAAAGTGTATTTTATTTAATGATTTAGTCGAATCAACCCTACTAAGTCTTTAAATTTTTATCCACTTATAAATAGTCAATTTGTTATCTCTCATGATATGTAGAAGAGCATAGAAAAATAATTTCACGTGCTCCTCTTAAACCTTTTAAATTATCTACAACAAGTTCTTGAACAACAATGCTTTCTTGAACGATCTTCTCCTCTACAGCTGCCTCGCCCCAATTTTCTAATTGCTCTTTCTAGTGCTTCTTCGCGCTCACATCCACCTAATAGATTTTCTGGTTTTCTTTCACAATCTTTCTTACATTTACACATATTCAATTCCTCCTTGTTTTATAGTGATAGTACAAAAAGTACTTCCCCTAATAACGTATGCTATCATTCCAAAGAGGGACACTATTTTGCATATTTTTTATTTAATCTGTCATTTGCTGGAATACTACATCAAAGTCCATGAATTCGTATCAGATAAGCCTCAATCAAGATTAGCCTTTATGCTCTTATTTTGGACAGGAATGCGGTGTGGCGAGCTTTTAGCCCTTAGCTTAAAGTATGTAGACCTAGACGCAAAAATAATCAATGTAAGCAAATCTTATGCACGCCTTAATAAAGAGGATCTTATTAATCCTCCTAAAACACCTAAAAGTAAACGCATAATAACTATCCCACATTTTTTAGTCGATGAAATAAATAATTATGTTGCATTATTATACGATTATCAAGCTACTGATAGATTATTTACTTTCAGTAAGCATTTACTTGTACGTGAAATGAATACAAACCCTATTTTAATATCAGAAAGATTAGGCCATGAAAAAGTTCAAACTACATTGGAGATATATTCACATCTTTACCCTAACAAACATGATGAGGTTGCGGAAAGATTAGATATTTTTAAAAATAGTACCAAACCAGTTCCAGACACAAATACATAAATCCTAAATCACTTGTAAATCAAGGGCTTATATATTTAAGAGATACTACTCTTCGTGAATAGTATCTCTTAAATAACCTTTTTTATGAAGTTCCTCTTCAATAATATCTAACTCCTCTTTACTGCTTGCCTCAATTGTATGCATATGCATTCCATTTGTAAGATGCATAAGCGGTGTTGCACTTGTATTATTAACTTTATCAACAAACTGCTTAATGTCTCTTCTTGTTTTTAACATGAGGTCTCCAACTAATTCCCCATATATCGGGTGACTAATAATGACATCTCTTACTCTCCCCCCATTATCAACGATTGTATTAAGTTCATCTTCTAATTCTTCAGGTGTATGCTTAACTAATATCACACGTTTCTGCATCATTCCTGCTTCTTGATTAAGAATATAGCCTCTTGCAGTAGCCAATATATCATAGCCTGAGGCTCTTAAAAGCGCTACGTCTTGTACAATAATCTGTCTGCTCACCTTAAGTTCTTTTGACAAGTGTGTACCGCTAGTTGGCTGTGTCGTTTCATTTAGAAAGCCTAGAATAAGTTCTCTTCTTTTTTCTCCATCCATTGGTTTAATCCTCTCTTATAAACTTTTATTACTTATTATTAAACTATACAACTAAAAATAGTTCAAGCTTTGCAGCCTGAACTATTTTAAAATCTACTGACTTATTCTTTTCAAAAGTGCTTCTCGAAGTGTTTCATACCCTTTTTTTCCAAGTAATGCAAACATATTTTTCTTATATTCTTCTACCCCTGGTTGATCAAATGGATTAACACCGAGTAAGTATCCACTTATTCCACAAGCTTTCTCGAAGAAATAGATCAATTTACCCATCTGATAAGGTGTAAGCTCAGGTACATTAATAACCATATTAGGTACACCCCCATCTACATGTGCAAGAAGCGTTCCTTCAAATGCTTTTTTATTAACAAAATCCATCGTTTGTCCTGCTAAATAATTTAATCCATCTAAATCTACAGGCTCTTCTTCTAGGGTAATATCAAGTTTAGGTGTTTCTATATTGATAACTGTTTCAAATAAAAGACGTTGACCATCTTGAATATATTGTCCTAATGAATGCAGGTCTGTTGAAAAATTAACCGATGAAGGATAAATCCCTTTTTGATCTTTTCCTTCACTTTCTCCATATAATTGTTTCCACCACTCACCGAAATACTGTAGTGTAGGCTCATAATTTACTACAACTTCAACATTTTTACCTTTTCTAAGAAGAGCATTTCTAATCACTGCATATTTGTAGCATTCGTTTTCATCAACATTTTGATTTTGATATTCAGCCCTTGCATCAGCTGCCCCTTGCATCATCTCATCTAAGTTAATACCAGCTGCGGCTATCGGAAGCAGACCAACTGCTGTAAGTACTGAGAAACGACCACCTACATCATCTGGAATAACAAAAGTTTGATACCCTTCTTCTTTTGCTAAGGTTAGAAGTGCACCTTTTTTTTCATCTGTAGTTGCAAAAATACGCTCCCGCGCGCCTTCCTTACCATACTTTTGTTCCATAAATTTCTTAAATACACGAAACGCAATAGCCGGCTCTGTTGTTGTGCCTGACTTTGAAATAACATTCACGCTTACTTCTTTACCATCACATATATCTAAGAGCTCCTTAAGATATGAACCCGAAATATTATTACCTACATAATATATTTCAGGCGTCTTTCTTTGTTCTTTACTAAGTGCATTATAGAAGGTATGACTAAGCGCGTCTATGCAGGCTCTAGCGCCTAAGTAAGAGCCTCCTATACCTATTACAATCAGAACATCTGAATCAGCTTTAATTTTTTCAGCTGATTTTTTTATTTTTTCAAATTCGTTTTTATCATAATTTACAGGTAAGTCTATCCATCCTAAAAAATCACTTCCAGCACCATTTTTTTCGTGTAACATCTGATGAGCTAATTTTACTTGTTCTTTTAAAAACTCTAATTCATAGGGTTGTACACCTGTTTTAGAGTAATCAACTGTAATCTTCTTCATGATCTATACCCTCCTGGCATTTGATAGGATAACATTCCTATCACATTATAAATCAATTTATATTTTTTTTAAATATACAATAATTATCTGATTAGGTCAAGTTTAAAAACTTTTATAGCAAAGCTATACAAATAGAATAAGAAGCTCTTTTATAAGCTTCTTTTATTGAAATATCCCTATTAGTTTAACAATATCCTGCATGCTTAATTCATCATTTGATACTTTTTCTTTTTCGCGGTATTCGCTTATTGCAGACTCTATGGCATCTTCTGTCTTCAATTCTCTTTCAAGTTCCGTTACTCTTGTCCTTAGCCGAACGATTTCTTTATTCGTAAGACTTTTTCTAACTTCCATAGGATAAACATTAAGCAGATAATCTTGTACTAACATGATAACAACATCATTTTGATCTTCTACACTTTTAATATACTTGAACATCTCAATCATAATAGTAAGTAAAATGCTTGTAGTAATAATAAGGATAGTTGGTACTTCATGGGTTGTATTATTAATAAATGCAACAATACCTTCTAAAAAAATAATCCCCCACATTACCCTCGTAGCCTTAAGTGCAATACTTTTTACTGCTGCAAAAGGAAATTTTCCTATGTATTCTTTATATAAAGTTGATTTAATAATACTTTCTATATTAGCTTCTTCTCCAATAGTATCAATACATTCCTTATACTTTTTAATAACTTTTTCTATAAAGGCCACATGGGACTGTGTTTTATAAGCTCTTGGACTGCTATATATTCCTAGGCTTATTTCTATACCTTTAAACTTATTACTCATCATATACGTTGTAAAAATAATAATAGCTGCTAATATAAGTTCTGTTATAAATAGTGCTATAAGCATATACTTCCTCCTTTTGTATTTAACTGGACTCTATATTATCTTTAGTAGTTATTATTATTTTACCATTTTTTTACATTTATTCAAGTATAAGTTTCTAAATTGATTATAAAAAAGGCATCTTTTATCCTAAATAGGATGAATAGATGCCTTTTCCCTCATATATTGTTTCATACTATAGCTTTATAAATTTTCCAAGATTGCTTCTATCATTTTACTGGCATTCCTAGCTGCAATATTTACAAACTCTTCAAAATTTGTATCCGCACTATGATCTGCTTTATCAGATATGGCTCTTATTATAACAAAAGGTACTTGATTAAGATAACAAGTATGTGCTATAGCCGCACCTTCCATCTCTGCACAATAAGCTGTAAACATAGAATAGATCGCTTCTTTTACTTTGATACTCGAAATAAACTGATCACCACTTGCTATTCTTCCCACAAGCACTTTATGATCTCCATCTATTTTTTCTGCTGCATCCTGCGCAATTTGTACCAGACGCTCATCTGCTTCAAAATAAGTTTTATTCATACGCGGGATTTCTCCTTTAGGATTACCTACGGCTGAAGCGTCCATATCATGTTCTACTGTATCACTTGATATAACAATATCCCCGATATTGATCTCAGGATGAAGACCTCCAGCAACACCTGTATTTATAATACACTGTGTATGAAATTGATCTATAAGAACCTGAGTACATACCGCAGCATTGACCTTTCCGATGCCACATCTTACAACAACAATTTCTTTATCATTTATCGCGCCTGTACAAAACTCCATACTTGCTACTGTCTTAATATCTTTAATGACCATCTTTCTTTTAAGTGAAATAACCTCTTCATCCATTGCACCTATAATGCCTATCATTTGTTTACTCCTCTCAGTATATATATCTTGTATTTATAGCTTTTACATTTTAAATAGTTGCTTGCGAGTCTAGCATTTTAATGCAAATCCTCTTTAACATACAACTTATTGATTTCTAAATTGATCTATTAAGTATCTGTAATTTACGCTGCAATATTTCTTCCAGCCTTTTTAACATATAATCTGTATTGGTTTCCCCATGCTTTTCTATAAAGTCCAAATTGTCTATAGCCACATCTAATATAATTTGTATCCAGCGCATTATTTTTTGTGAAGTTACACTTTCTTCACTGTAATTAATAATTATCGTACTGTGCATATAATCAATATAAGTAGATTGTATCCCTTTTAATAATTTAAAAGCCTCCGTTATATATCTATCGTATACCTTATATTTTTTATCTAGCTCAGATAGCTTTGCAATATGTATCTTTAATACACCAGGTTTATTTTCTACAATCGTCAACTTAATAAAACTTTTTATAAATTGTTTTTTTAACCCATTCATGTAACCGCCTCCTTTATATTAATTTATGAGGCATGATTTGTGTGTAGACATATTGCTTAACAATCTACTAAACTTTATATTTTCATCTTATTTTAAGGACGCTTTAAATCCACATTTTTAGATTGTATAAGATGATATTGGTCCTTGAAAAATTGATTAAGTCTTGTTAGCGAGTTAATCAGTACCTCATTATCTTCATCTGATAATTTATCTACCATTGCTTTAACCATCGTCTGATGAAAACTCTCGTGTACCTTATAGGCAAGCTTTCCTTTATGCGATAATTCTATTTCTACAAATCGTCTGTCATCCTCTGAACGTTTTCTTACGACATACTCTTTCTTTACTAGTCGGTTAATTGAAGTTGTAAGTGTCCCTACAGTAATACCGACTTGCCCCGCTACGTCTGTCATCGTTCTTGGCGTCTCGCCTATGGCTTCTAGAACATGCATCTCTGTAATGGATAAATCACTAAATCTGCTGTTTTGGAGTGCTGTTTTTTCAATAGTAAGTATATCATTAAATAGTTCTACGAGCAGCTCATTAACAATTTTAATTGACCCCTTCAAATAGGTTGCCTCCTCTTGTTATTGATTTAGTTATTTTGATTCTCAAACTTTTTCATATTCAAAGTTTAAAGTGTAATGTTTGTATTGTCAAGAATAACCCAATTTTATATTGATTCTCTGTAACATTAATAAATTTCTCATTTTTTGGTAATAATAAGTTTAGGAGGTGTCTAATATGGCTAAATCACTTTTCAAACACTCTATGACAGCTATAAAAACTAAATTCACACTTATCTATATCTTAAATTGCACGGATATGCTATTTACTTATACTTTACTCAAAACAGGTCATTTTTATGAAGCAAATTTAATCATGCGCCCTATCGTTTCTAACCCCTTTTTAAGTATATTAGTTAAGATCATTTTTCCAGCTGTCTTAATTCTCGCAGTACTTCCTCATCTTAAAGAAGAAAGCCTTACCTCTATTAAGCTATGTACTATTTTTATAAATATTGTTATACTAGCTTACCTCGCAATTAATATTTTACACGTGTACTATCTTATCAATATCTTATTTTTTTTATAACCCTTCATTTTTATAATACCTGTACTACATTCAGAAAGCTTGTCATATGCTATATAAAGCTCAGATAGTTTTACTGCACATATTTAATGCTTTGGTATTGCTTGTATTCGCGGTGTACTATATACTATTCTATAGAGCAATATATGAAAAAGAAAGTGTTTATACTATGCTATAAATTGAGGGTTATTGTATGATTATTTTAAATTTAATACGAGGCATGTTTATGGCCTTTGCAGACAGTGTACCAGGCGTTTCTGGAGGAACAGTAGCTTTTGTAATGGGGTTCTATAATGAATTTATTAGTTCTATAAGTATTTTAGCCTCTGGAGCTTCTTTTCAAACTAAAAAGAAGGCCCTTACCTTTTTGATGAAAATAGGACTAGGTTGGGGCATTGGCATGATTACGTCTATTCTTTTTATTTCATCTGTTTTTGAACGTCAAATTTATGATATCAGTTCATTATTTGTAGGATTTATTCTTTTCTCCATTCCTATCGTTCTTAAAGAAGAAAAAAAGAATCTAAAATCAAATTATAATCATCTTATATACTTATTAATAGGCATGATCTTGGTGTCTTTGATCACTTATTTTAATCCTGTTTCTAATGGAGCGATTAAAAATATTTCTATTAATCAACTTTCTCCAAGTTTAGCTGCATATATCTTTATAGCTGGAGCTGTTGCAATCTCTGCTATGATTCTTCCTGGTATTTCTGGCTCTACACTGTTATTAATATTTGGATTATATACCCCTATTATTACCGCTGCTAAACATGTTATTCTTTTTAACTTTGCTTACCTACCTATTTTAATTGTTTTTGGCTTAGGTATTTTATTTGGGGTTATAACCTTTGTAAGACTTTTAAATCACTTACTTAAAACAAAGCGTTCTCAGCTTATATACTTCATCCTAGGGTTAATGATTGGCTCTCTTTATGCAGTATTTATGGGTCCTACAACTTTAGATAAGCCTCTCGCCTCTATGAGTTTTGAAACCTTTAACTTTATGTTTTTTTTAGTTGGAGGACTTATCATTCTCCTTCTTGATAGTTTAAGATACTTTGTAAAATCAAAATAATTGTAAAATTTTTCCCTCTGTAGTCCGTATCCAAAAAGGATATCGGCTTCAGAGGGATTATTTTATAACTATACTTCAATAAAATCTTAAATTACTTGTTATTTAGCGTTGCACCTATAAAATCTCTAAATAACGCATGTGGCCTATTAGGTCTTGATAAAAATTCTGGATGGAACTGAACCCCTACAAACCATGGATGATCTTCGATTTCTACAATTTCTACAAGTCTGTCATCCGGTGATGTACCTGTTATTTTAAGACCTTTACTTGTTAAAAGCTCCCTGTATTCATTATTATATTCATACCTATGTCTATGTCTTTCTTCAACCGCATCTTTCCCATAAGCTCTTGACGCATTAGTCTCTGGTTTGAGTTTACAAGGATAAGCCCCAAGCCTCATAGTCCCACCCATATCTTCAATATCTTTTTGATCTGGCATAAGATCTATCACTGGATATCTCGTATTTGGAGAAAGTTCAGAACTATGTGCACCGTCTAACTCAGCTACATTTCTTGCAAATTCAATAACTGCACACTGCATGCCTAAACAAATACCAAAAAATGGAATCTTGTTCTCTCTTGCAAATCTTACAGCTTCCAGTTTTCCTTCAACGCCTCTATCTCCAAATCCACCTGGTACAAGTACACCATCTGCATTTTTTAGCATATCCTCAACATTTTCACGTGTAACCTGCTCTGCATTAACCCAATCAATTTCTACAAATGATCCATGATAAATACCTGCATGGTGAAGAGATTCTACAATAGATAAATAGGCATCATGCAGTTCTACATACTTCCCAACTAATGCTATTTTTGTTTTTTTATCTCGATTTCTTTCCTTTTCGACCATTGCCTGCCATTCAGTTAGGTCTGGTGTACCCGCCTCCATATGAAGTTTTCTGCAGACTATTTTAGCTAGTCCTTCTTCTTCTAACATAAGTGGTACTTGATAGAGGGTCTCAGCATCAAGATTTTGGACAACACAGTCTTTTTCAACATTGCAAAATAGTGCGATTTTATACTTCATATCTTCTGATATCGGATGTTCTGTACGACATACAATAATATCTGGCTGGATACCGATAGAGAGAAGCTCCTTTACCGAATGCTGTGTCGGCTTAGTTTTCATTTCACCTGACATGCCAAGGTAAGGGATAAGTGTTACATGGATATATAGCACATTTTCTTTCCCCACATCTGTTGCAACTTGTCTAATCGCTTCAAGATAAGGCAAACTTTCAATATCTCCTACAGTTCCACCAATTTCTGTAATAACAATATCTGAGGTATCTCCTGTATTGCCTACTCTGTACACACAGTCTTTAATCATATTCGTAATATGAGGAATGACCTGAACTGTCGCACCTAGGTAATCGCCTCTACGTTCTTTATTTAAAACTGACCAGTATATTTTCCCTGTAGTTACATTACTGTATTTATTGAGTTTCTCATCAATAAATCTTTCATAATGGCCTAAATCTAAATCCGTTTCACTGCCATCATTTGTTACAAACACCTCACCATGCTGATAAGGACTCATTGTACCTGGATCTATATTAATATATGGATCAAATTTTTGAATTGTAACTTTTTTCCCTCTTGCTTTTAAAAGCCTTCCTAAACAAGCAGCCGTAATCCCTTTACCTAAACCTGAAACAACTCCTCCTGTAACAAAAATATATTTTGTAGACATTTTTTCACCTCAACAATATTTGTATTTATATCTTCTCATCATCAACCTTTATATTTTATTATTATAATAGCAGAGTGTCAAGTAACGTTATCATTATCTTTTGTTTTTAGATATATTTTTATCCTCTTAGCTAGTATCTAACAATAAGTGGCAAAGTTTTTTGTTCTTTTCAACATAAAAATCCCCATCTTTTTAATCAGGAGATTTTTACATTCTTTTTATTATGCCTAAGTACTAAACTTAAGTTTATTTTTTCAAACCTAATACTTTATAATTCTTAAACTCTTTTACATTACTTATCAAAGCTTCATATTTTGTATTTACGGTACCTATTTGCATCAGCATTTCCTGCATATCATGTTCTAATCCTTGCAGCGTGGAAACTGTTGTATTAATAAGTGCGACTTCTTGTTCTATATTTTGGGCACATGCACATGAAGCATCTGCATTCTGTGTAAGCTCTTTAATATAGTGATTAATACTGCTCATTTCTTTTTGGATCTCAGCTGTATTTGTCTTACTATCTTGTATATTTTTATCAACTTGCTCAATCTTTGCTTCAATTTTTCCTATACCAATTGTAGTTGCCTCTACTTCTTCACTGGTTTTAAGAGATGCTTGCTCGAGCTCTCCTAAAAATTTAGTCATATTATCAAGAAGTTCTTTAGTCCCATCCGATAACTTTCTAATCTCTTCTGCAACTACTGCAAAACCTCTTCCTGCCTCACCAGCTCTCGCTGCTTCTATTGAAGCATTAAGAGCAAGCAGATTCGTCTGCTCTGCTATAGAGGAAATACCTGTGATATTACTTGTTACATTTTGCGCAGTTTCAATAAATGTTGTTACTTGTTTTTTCATAGACTGTGCTGTTGTATTAATTCCTCTAACAGCTTTTGTAATTGTTACAAGCAGCTTTTCTATATGTTCTGTTGTATCAGCTGATACTTTGATCTTTTCATTGATTCCACTAACAGTTGTGGTTATTTCTTCAGACTCTGCTGATGCTTTTTGCTTTACAGCTGCAAAAGTTCCAAGTTTACTATCTACCGCTCTTTCAATATCAGTAAGTCTTCCTATTTGATCTGTTAAAACACTTACTTCCTTTGCTGCTACATTTTTCAATCCATCTACATCACCTTTTATACCTTGTAAATCTAATAATAGATGATTTGTTTTTGCTTTTATTGCGATAATTTCTTCTACTGTCTCTGCCTTTAAAATGGATTGCTTACTTTTACTTAAGGCTTCAAGTAAGACCTCAAGTTCTCCTTCTGCTAACCTCTTAACTAACTCTACTTCTTGTTTTTTAATAAACATATTGTATCCCCCTTAGTTTTGATTGTCTTTAGCGGTACTTATTTAAAATGTTTATGATTTTATCAATTGCCTTTATTTGAGTAGCTTGCTGCATGGCATTTTTATACTTAAGTTTATTTTTATGAAGCAAATTCAAACGCTCTATAAGTGTTTCTTCGTTAAGTTCCTCTTCAATCAAAATTTCACAATATCCTTTACTTTTCATAGCATTGGCATTAAGTAATTGGTCTCCTCTGCTTGCTGCTTGTGATAATGGAACAAGTAAACTTGGAATGTTAAGTGCAACAATCTCTGAAAGCGCATTAGCGCCTGCTCGAGACAGCATAAGATCTGTCATTGCAAATAGGTCTGGCAATTCCTTTCCTACATACTCAAATTGTTTATACCCTTCCAATTCTCTAAGTGAATCATCCACATTGCCTTTTCCACAGATATGAATAACATTAAATGTTTTCGTTAGAACCGGAAGAGCTTTCCTTAAAGTATTGTTAATTTTAACTGATCCCAAACTGCCTCCCATCATCAAAAGAACTGGCCTTTGAGCTTTAAAGCTGCAAAGTTGATTGCCTTTTTCTGCACAGCCTTCAAAGAGTGCTTTTCTAATAGGTGATCCTGTTAAAATACCTTTATCCCCAACATATCTAAGTGTCTCTTCAAAATTAACACAGATTATTTTAGCACCTTTCATTGCAATTTTGTTTGCAAGACCCGGTGTAATATCTGATTCATGCAGTACAACAGGTATCCTTAGCGTATTCGCTGCCAAAACAACTGGAACTGTAACATATCCTCCCTTAGAAAAAACCACCTTCGGCTTTAATTTTTTTAAGATCTTATAAGCATCGAAGAAACCCTTAATAACTTTAAAAGGATCTTTTAGATTTTGAACCGAAAGATATCTTCTTAATTTTCCTGATGCAATACCATAATAGGGAATACCCTCTTTTGTAATAAGTTCCTTTTCGATCCCCTGGAAACTCCCAATGTATCTAATATCCCATCCATTTTCTTTAAGACTTGGTATTAATGCAATATGAGGTGTTACATGTCCTGCGGTGCCACCACCTGTAAGTACAATGGTATTCACTTAACCGACCTCCTTATTTTATTGAATTAATGACAGCTTTTGCCACTTTATCTGCTATGCCTTTATCGAAAGGTTTAGGAAGTATATTATCAGGCGCTAACGCATCGGCATCTATCATACCGGCTATCGCCTCTGCTGCCCCAATTTTCATATCTTCGGTAATTTGTGAAGCCCTTGCCATAAGCGCACCTTTAAATATCCCAGGAAATACAAGCACATTATTAACTTGATTTGGAAAGTCTGATCTGCCAGTTCCGACGATCAGTGCACCTGCTTCTTTTGCATCATCTGGCATGATTTCTGGTGTCGGATTCGCCATAGCAAAAACGATAGCATCTTTGTTCATACTGCTTATCATTTCTTTAGAAACAATATTAGGTGCAGATACTCCAATAAATATATCGGCTTCTTTTAACGCATCACTTAGTGAACCTTTTAATTTCCTTAAATTGGTACATTTACAAAGATCCTTTTGGGCCCAGTTCATCCATGTCTCACTGTCTTCTAAAATACCCAATCTATCCACCATCGTAATATCTTTGAAGCCGTAATATAAGAGTAATTTCGTAATAGCTATTCCCGCTGAACCAGCTCCATTTACAACAACTTTTACGCTCTCTTTGTCTTTATGTGTTACTTTAAGTGCATTAATAACCCCTGCCAAAACAACAATTGCTGTACCATGCTGATCATCATGAAACACTGGGATATCAAGCTCTTTTTTTAGAGCTTCTTCTATTTGAAAACATCTAGGTGCTGCAATGTCTTCTAGATTAATACCACCAAATGTAGGCGCAATCTGTTTGATAAATTTAATAATTTCATCCGTATCTTTAGTATCTATACAAATTGGGATAGCATTAATACCACCAAATTCTTTGAAAAGCACTGCTTTTCCTTCCATAACTGGCAGGGCTGCTTCCGGCCCAATATCGCCAAGCCCAAGTACAGCTGTCCCATCTGAGATAACAGCAACTGTATTACCCTTCATAGTATATTTATACACGTTTTCTTTGTCTGCAGCTATTTCTCTGCATGGTTCCGCAACGCCTGGTGTATATGCTATAGATAAATCCTCTTTATTATCTACTTTTGATTTAGAAACAATCTCTAGCTTTCCTTGCCACATTTCATGCATTTGTAAAGCTTTTTCCCTTAAATTCATTCTTTAATTCTCCTTTAGCAACTGGGCGCGTCCTCTATATTTTTCCCAAAATAGTGCAGCTCATAAACAAATACATACTATTTATGAGCCTAAATCTTATTTTTATTATTCTTCTATTATATTAATAATACTATTTCATTCTATATGAAGTCAATATACATTAATAGGCGCACTATAATATTTTAGCATAGCTTCGCTCCACCTTAACCAGCTAAACATCATTATTAATTGCTACCTATAGAACAATACAGGCCACCTATTCTTTTTTCAAGAACCGAGGCAGCCTGTTTTATGCTATCTATTTATGATGCCCTTTAATGGACCTATAAACTAACTCTTATTTTTTCTTAATATACTTTCTTGTATCAATTGCAACAGCTATGATAATAATAAGACCTTTTATAATATATTGAATATAAGGACTTACATTAACATACGCGAGTCCGTAGTTGATAACTTGGAAGATAAATACCCCTGTTACAATACCAGCTATAGAACCTACTCCGCCGCTGAAGGAAACCCCGCCAACTACACAGGCTGCAATAGCATCTAGTTCATAACCATTTCCTAAGTTATTTGTAGCACTTCCTGTACGTGCAACTTCCAAACATCCTGCAAAACCGTAAAGTATCCCAGCTATAACAGATACAAGAATAATAGTCTTTGTAATACTTACACCGGAAACTGCCGCTGCTTCTGCGTTACCTCCAACAGCAAACATATTTTTACCAAGCGTTGTTTTGTTCCAAATAAACCATACAATGAGTACTGTAATGGCTGCATAGATTACAAGATAAGGAATACCAATGTCCCCTATTTGCAAGCTGCCTTGCGCAAACTTAGTAAATTTTGGATCAAGTCCAGCTATCGGAGAAGCTCCTACCGCATCATAATACAGTGATGCGACCCCATAAATGACAAGCTGCATCCCCAGTGTTGCAATAAAAGGTGTTACATGGAATTTTGCTATAATTACACCATTAATAGTTGAAGCAATTGTTGTGAGTGTAATACATAACAAAATAGGTAATATAATTGCAAGTTGAGGAAGTTCTGGGAAAATCCTTCTTGCATAATCAGGAGACTGAAGAAGTGAAGCGGATACTACTGCGGCTAGTCCAACCATACGTCCGACTGAAAGATCAGTTCCTGCGAGTACAAGAAGTCCTGCAACTCCAAGTGCAAGTATTGTACGTGTAGAAGCTTGTGTAATAATAAAAGTAAAGTTCTTCATAGATAAAAATGAATTATCCATAGAAATAATAATACCTACAAGTATTAAAAGTACTACATAAATAGCATTATTAAGCAAAAAATCTACAATGCTTTTTCTATCTATATTTTTAAGTGTGTTTTGTATTTTTTCCATTATGATTTCCTCCCTTATAGATATTTGGCTGCAAGCCTTAAAATTTCTTCTTGATTGGTTTCTTTGGTATTTACTATACCAGCAACCCGGCCATTACTCATTACCAGAATTCTATCCGTTATCCCTAAAAGCTCTGGCATTTCAGAGGAAATCATGATTATTCCTTTTTGCTTATTAGCAAGATCTAAAATGAGTTGATAAATCTCGTACTTAGCGCCAACATCTATCCCTCTTGTAGGTTCGTCTAACATAAGTATTTCCGGTTCGGTAAGCAGCCATCGTCCAAGGATAACCTTTTGTTGATTACCTCCAGATAAAGACCTGATAAGTGTTTTTTGAGAAGGTGTTTTTACTTTCATACTGCTAATAACCCACTCCGTATCCTTCTCTAACCTTTTATCATTTAATATACCAAATTTATTTGCGTATGCATTAAGATTAGCTATTATAGAGTTAAATCTAATCCCCAGCACTCCAAAAATACCGGTTTGTCTTCTGTCTTCTGTAAGTAAGGCAAACCCATTTTTAATCGCCTCTTTAGCATGTTTGTTATTGATCGTTTTACCGTGTAAAATAACGTCTCCAGATTCTTTCTTTCTGACACCAAATATGGTTTCAACAATTTCTGTTCTTTTTGAGCCCATAAGCCCTGCAACCCCAAGCACCTCGCCTTTTTTAAGTTCAAATGACACATCTACAATAGAAGGCTGATAGGTGGCTGTAAGATTCTTAACTTCTAAAATGACTTCCCCAGGTACATTATCTTTAGGCGGAAAACGCTGACTTAAGTCTCTTCCCACCATTAAATTAATAATTTTATCAGTTGTTAGTTCTGCTGCTGGCAGTGTATCAATCCATTTACCATCTCTCATAATTGTAACATCATCACATATTTTTAAAATCTCTTCCATTTTATGTGATATATATATAATGCCGCATCCTTGGCTTTTTAGCTTATTAATAATTCTAAATAAATGTTCAACCTCTTTTTCTGTAAGTGATGAGGTTGGTTCATCCATTACAATAACTTTAGAGTTATATGAAACCGCTTTTGCTATTTCAACCATTTGTTGCTGTGATAAGGATAAGTTCTCAATCTTTTCTTTTGGATCTATATCTATTGATAAGTCTTCAAAAATACTCTTGGTTTTTTCATACATTTCTTTCTCAGCAATTACAATTCCTTTTTTAGGAAATCTGCCAAGCCAAATATTATCCATAACTCTTGTTTGTCTTACTTGATTTAATTCTTGATGTACCATGGATACACCATGTTCTAATGCTTGTTTAGGATTGATAAAATTAACTCTAGTACCATTTAGGTAGATCTCTCCAGAATCTTCCAAATAGATTCCAAACAGACATTTCATAAGTGTTGATTTTCCTGCCCCATTTTCTCCCATCAGCGCATGAACTGTTCCTGCTTTAAGACTCAGCTGGGCACCATCTAAAGCTTTAACTCCTGGGAATTCTTTATTGATATCTTTCATCTCTAGCAGATACATTGTCTTTGTCATTATAGAGTTCACCACACTTTACTATAAAATATTTTGCAGACAAGAACTTCAGTTTGGGTCCTTGCCTGCACATTAAATAAGTAATTATTTTGTTACAGCTACATAAGGTACACGAACAGCTCTAGTTGCATCTAATACCCAGTTTGTTCCTTCAACAACATCTTTGCCAAGGGCTGCATTAACCGCTAACTCTAAAGTTGCTTTACCTTGATTGTCAGCATCATTAAGTACTGTACCAGCCATTTGTCCTTTTTCAACAAGGTCAAGTGCTTCTGGGATAGCATCTACACCAACAACCGGCATAAATTTATCGCCTTCAAAGTATCCAGCAGCTTTTAAAGCTTCTACAGCGCCTAAAGCCATACCATCATTGTTACAGATAATCATTTCAATATTATCACCATGAGCTGCAAGCCATGTTTCCATAAGCTCTTTACCTTTCGCTGCATCCCACATACCTGTTTGCTTAGCAAGTTCTTGTACTTCAATACCAGCTGCTACAACTGTATCTACTGAATATTTTGTTCTTGCTTCAGCATCTGGATGTCCTGGTTCACCCATAAGCATTACATATTGCATTTTGCCATCACCATTTTTATCCCAGTTTGCATTAGCTTTCCATGCATCTACGATAAGTTCACCTTGGATTACACCTGATTCAGCTGATGTTGTTCCAACATACCAAGCATTATCATACCCAACTTTATCAGTACCATCTGGATATTCTTTATTAAAGAAGATTACAGGGATACCTGCTGCTTTTGCTTTTTCTGCTATTGCTGGTGCTGCACCTGGGTCAACTAAGTTAATAGCAAGTGCTTTAACGCCTTTTGCAATCATTGCATCTACTTGATCATTTTGTTTTGCTTGGTCATTTTGTGAATCATTCATGATAAGCTGTGCTTTACCATCTGCTGCTTTTTCAATGTTTTGTCTTACAAAAGACATAAAGTTATCATCATATTTATAAATAGTTACTCCGATAAGTGGCAACTCCTCTGACGCTGGTGCTGCAGCCTCAGTTTTTGCACTTTCTGCTGGTGCACTAGTGTCTGCTGCTGGTTTACTTGGTGAGCAAGCTGTTATTCCCATAGCCATTGTTGCGATAAGTAAAAAACTAAATATTTTTCTCATTTTTTTCCCCCTTGAGTATTATGTTTTGGATACTTGTTTGTGTATCTGTACTCATTGTACTCATAAATACTTCTAACTTGAATAAGTTTTCTTATGATGTTATGTGTTATTTTTACCTAAAAAAAGAATACCCAAAGTATACTTTCATACTCCAGGTATTATTTTTTATCCACTTTGTTATAATTTTTTACTTAGTTTATGGCCTCTTTAGTAATTATTTTATGAGGTATCCATAGATACTTCCCGTCATTCTCATAATCTAATACAATTTGAGACTGCGCGCCTGTAGACAAATTATACAACTTGCCAAAAATAGCTTTTCCTTGCGCATCCGCATTATTTAAAACCGTCCCCAGCATCTTATCATCTTTTATAGCTTGCAGTGCTTGGGTTAATCCGTCAACTCCTATTACTGGAATACTTTTATTATCTTTAAAATAGCCTCTTGCTTCCAAAGCCTCTATTGCTCCCAGCGCCATTTCATCATTATTAGATAAAATAACTTCTATATGATTTTCAAACTGCTCGATCCATTCTAATATTTTATCTTTCGCTTCCCCTCGCTGCCACATAGCCGTATCCATAGCCAGGTTTTCTGTTTTAATTGCCGCATCCTCTAAAACCTTAATACTATGATAAGATCTTAAAATGCTGTCTTGATGACCAGGCTCTCCTTCTAGCATGACATACTGAATGATGCCATCGCCATTTCTGTCAATTTTCATACCACCAGTAATCGCATCAAGAAGTATCTGACCTTGCATCTCTCCCGCCTCTGCAGCATGCGCGCCTATGTAATAAACCTGATCCCACTTATTCATATCTTGTGGTACAGGTTCTCTATTAAAAAAAACGACAGGGATTTTAGCCTCTTTTACTTTATCAATAACATTAGCTGACTCTGCACGATCAACTATATTAATAGCTATAGCATCATATTTTTGTTTAATAAGTTCATCTATTTGTGTATTTTGAAGCTGCTGATCATTTTTACTATCCAGCACATCAATTATAATCTTGCCTTGCGAAAGTTCTTGTTCTTCTTCTGCGTACCTCGTAATACTATCAGCTATATTCATAACAAAAGGATCCGCAGCATTATAAAGTACTACCCCCACTCTCATCTGATTTTTTGCAGACGCTAAAGAAGTATCTGTAATAGATAAAGGCATGCATCCCCCTAAACTTAACAGCCCCGTAATACTTACTAGTATTAGAGACTTTATCTTTTTAAAACTTCCCCTCATTCTAATCCCTCCTTATATTTAGCCCCTATTCTCTAAAGATTCTAAAATCAAGTATAAGTTAAAGGTATTTTGATGTATATGGTTGTTCCTTCTTCAAGCTTACTTTCTACTTGCATGCCATAATCTTGTCCATAATATAATTTTATTCTCTCATTAACATTTTTAACACCTACGCCTGATCCCTTTGTTTTTATCTCTTGTTCTTTATCAAAAAGCTTCAGCCGTGTTTCTTCTGACATACCTATGCCATTATCACTTATTTCATAAATAAGCTTATCCGCATCAACTTTCACAGAGATGTTTATCTCTCCTTTTTCAAGTATATATTCAATACCATGATATAATGCATTTTCAATAAGGGGCTGTAAAATAAGCTTTAATGTTTTGGCATTAAGCGCCTCTTCATCTGTTTTAATATTAAATTCAAACTTGTTTTTATATCTTATCTTTTGGATAGCTAAATAGTTTCTAGCATGTTCAAGTTCTTCTCTTACTGTAATGATATTTCTTCCAGAACTTATACCTATTCTGAAAAATCTTGATAGGGCTGTAATCATCATAATCGCTTCTTCTATTTTATCACTTTCTGCAAGCCATATAATAGAGTCAAGCGTATTATAAAGAAAATGAGGATTGATTTGAGATTGAAGAGCTTCTAACTCTTTCTTACGCTTATCATCTTGCTCTATAACAATCTCATGCATGAGCTCTTTTATCCTGCTTACCATCGCATTAAAGCTCTTTGCTAGATGTGAAACAATATACTCACCACTCTCATCTATTTGTATATCAAATCTGCCTTCTTCTACAAGGTTCATAGACTTTTGCAATTTATAAAGCGGGGAAGATAGTCGTGACGAGATAAAAAGGGTCCCTATTACACACATCACAATGCCTATCATTAAAACAATAATTAGAAAACGGTTTAATTCCGTGTAGGTAAATAAAATTTTATCCAGCCTCCATGTAGCTACAATCTTCCATCCTGTATAGCCAGCTGTTTTAACAGTAACAAGTAGTCTTTTACCATCTATTCTACGTGTGTAGTTGCCATCTTCCCAATAAGCAAGTTGTTCATCATAAAGACCTATTTGGTTCTCATCACCATAAATCATGCTGCCGCTTGAAGATAATATCGAGATACTGCCTACATCATCTTCTGAAATAGCACCACATATATTTTCAATCCCTTTCATGTTCATATCTACAAGCAAAACGCCTTGTATAATTCTGCCATTTTCATTAAGTGATACAGCTCTACTTAATGATATCACCCACTGATCATGACCTTCAAATAAATCTTGTTTATGAGGGCTTGAAAAATGAATATTTTCTGGTCTATTGAGCGAATTTTGAAACCATTTTTGCTGGGTTACATCTATTCCTTCTTTCAGTTTAGCATACTGACTGTTTGCTATCAGTTCACCATTACTCTTAAAGAGTACAAGGCTTGCAATATCATTATTAGTTGTTTGAATAACATTCATTTCACTTGCAAAATTATTACTTGCTATATTTTGCTTTTTAATAATTTTATAATAGAGCGTATTTGAGACATTCATCATGTTACGCGTATACGTATCTAAACTATATTTAACCTGAGTAAGCAGCTGATCCACGGCTTTACTTGCATAGGCTTCTGAGGTAGAACTAAATTTTTCATAAAGTGAAACGCCTGTAAAAAGCATGCCAATGACAATAATGGTTGTAAAGTAAATAATCATCAGTGACTTAATACTTTTTAACTTTGAGATTTTATCTTGTCTGTTAGACTTTGCCATTTCTATACTCCGTTGGTGATATACCAGTAGCTTTCTTGAATACATAACTAAAGTAATGTCCTTCTGAATAGCCTACCTTGTTGCCTATATCAAAAGCCTTAAGTTCAGTGGTTCTTAAGAGCTCTTTTGCCTTATCAATTCTAATGAGTGTTAAATAATTTGTAAATGTAAGTTTGGTTTCTTTCTTAAAAAGAGCAGAAAAATAGTTCGTGGAGATATGCAGGTAGTTGCATAGCTTCTCCGCACTTAATTCTTCATCAGAATAGTTTTGTTTAATATATTCCTTAGCGCGTTCTATGAGTTCATTTTTATTCGTATTTCTTTTAAGAGAAATTTCTTTTGATAGTATAATACAAATATTACAAAGCCATTCCTTTATTTCTTCTTTGGTTTTAAAGTTATTAATAATAGTTAAAAAATTATCTTCTTTATTAAACAAGCTGGATAAACCAAGTTCCATCGTTCTTTTTAATTTAAGAATACTGGATATAATGTCCAGTATATAAAGCTGATAGTCTTTAAGTGCCAGCGTGACCCCTTCTATTCTGCCAACCAACATACTAATAACTTCTTCAATCTGATTGGCATTCCCTATTCTAATAGCTGCTAAAAGTTCTCTTTCATCCTTTTCATTAAAAACTACTTCAAAAGAGTGCGCAGGCTCTATATCTTCTATATAAATAATTCTATTACTTCCCACAATGACTGTATAATCAAGCGCCGCCACAGCCTCTTCATAGGATTTATAAAGCATAGGTTTATTCGTACATACTGTTCCTACACCTATTGTAATCGTTGTATTTAAATACTTCTGCACTGTGGCTCTAATTTGATCTAATCCTAAAAATATCATTTCATTTGTTTTTAAATCATCCCCTTCTAGGAGAGGGATAATAAGTACGATTTCGTTCATCTTCATAAAGGCGATACCTAAATCTTTAAGATTAACAATCTCTTCACAAATATTAAAAATAGCTATTTTTAATAAACTTTTATTTTTGGCTAAATTAGAGTCTGCTGTTTCCTTATTAAAATCATCTGGCCTAATCACCGCTGCAATAAATCTGTCTGCTGCTAAGCTTAGTTCAAAATTACTTATATTCTCAGCAATAACTTCCTCTGTTACATACTCTGTAATCCAATGATTTAAGAAGCGTTCCCTTAAAAGCGGCAAGCTTTTTTGATAGTTTATTTTAAGATTTTCTATGTTATTTATGGCTAATATCTCTTCATCTAATATGCCTTTAAGTTCTCTTAGAATCTCATTCATCTCGATAGAATTAATAGGCTTTAAAATATAGCGCATAACCCCAAGCTTAATAGCTATTTGTGCATATTCGAAATCATCAAAACCTGATAGTATAATTACTTTTGTAGTAGGAAAACGATATTTAATATTTTCAGCAAGTTTAATACCATCCATAAAAGGCATTCTAATATCTGTAAAAACAATATCCGGAACCGTTTTATCGATAATATCAAGAGCTTCTACACCATTTTCAGCTTCTCCAATAACACAAAAGCCTAACTCTTCCCATTTTATCTTTTTAATTATCCCTTTTCGGATCTCTTCTTCATCATCTACTAAAAGTATTTTATACAGACTCATTTCTTTCCTCCTATGCTGCACCCAGTAAGCCACTTGTCCCTCTATTTAAAGAACATTATAAACTGCCATGTCCAAACAATATAATTATATCATATATTACCAAAGGGTTTAAGTATATCTTAACTATTTTTATAACTTTCCACAAGCTTTATATTTTAGAATTTTATTTTATAGGGATTGTCCTAATAAATTTTTAATATATTTTTCTAAACATGTTTATTATATGATTTGCCGGTAATACTCTAACAGTATGTTAATCATCAGATTGATTTTAGACGAGATATATGTTAAAGTCATTGTGTATATCTTAAGAAAGGAGCCCTTACATATGTGTGGCTTTTGTGGCTTTATAGATACAAATTTAGATGATAAAGATTTAGTCTTAACAAATATGATGGATAAAATAGCGCATCGTGGACCAGATAGTTCTGGTAAATATATAGATGATTATATTGGAATGGGATTTCGACGCCTTAGTTTCCTAGATCTTGCCGCTGGTGCACAGCCCATTTATAACGAAGATGGTCGTTTTGTACTTACCTTTAATGGAGAAATCTATAACTTTCAAGCGATTAGAGAAAAACTTATCGCAGCTGGTCATGTCTTTAAAACCCATAGCGACTCCGAAGTCCTTATACATGGCTATGAAGAATACGGCACAGATCTTTTATCCCATTTAAGAGGTATGTTTGCTTTTGTCATTTGGGACAAAGAAGAACAGACCTTATTTGGCGCAAGAGATTTTTTTGGTATAAAACCTTTTTACTACACGCTTTTTAACAATAGTTTTGTATATGCTTCTGAGATCAAATCTATACTTGATCACCCCGGGGTCAAAAAAGAACTTAACGAAGAAGCTCTTGAAACTTATCTTACGTTTCAGTATTCTGCACTTCCTGAAACGTTTTTTAAAGATATTTTCAAACTTCCTCCCGCTCACTTCTTTGTGCTTAAAGAAGGCAAAATGACTATAAACCGTTATTGGGAGCCTGTTTTTAATGAAACAGATGGTACCCTTGAAGACTTTGTAGACACTATAGATGCAGGGATGAAAGAGTCTATAGAAGCTCATAAAATCAGCGATGTAGAAGTAGGTTGTTTCTTATCCAGCGGTGTTGATTCAAGCTATGTGGCAAGCTGCTTTAATGGTGATAATACTTTTACTGTAGGCTTTGATAACGAAAATTATAACGAAATAAGTTATGCCAAAGAACTCTCTAAAGAAATTAACATTCCTAATAAACACAAAGTAATCTCTCCGGAAGAATATTGGCAAGTACTTCCTAAAGTACAGTACCATATGGATGAACCCTTAGCGGATCCTTCTGCAGTTGCTTTGTATTTTGTAAGTGAACTTGCAAGCAAGCATGTTAAAGGGGTTTTATCCGGTGAAGGTGCGGACGAGCTCTTTGGAGGATACAATATCTATAAAGAACCTATAGATACTGCAAAATATCGAAGTCTTCCTAAAGCTTTTCGTAAATTTTTAGCTACCGCAGTTCAGCTTGTCCCCTTTAGTTTTAAAGGTAAAAACTTCTTAATTCGCGCAAGCAAAGATATTGAAGAGCGTTTTGTAGGTAATGCCTACATGTTCTCTGTGAAAGAACGTAAAGCACTCCTTAAAGTAACAACCTCTGCTAAAGACCCTTTTGAGTTTGTAAAACCTATTTATGATAAGGTTAAAACAAAAGAAGATGTGACTAAAATGCAGTATCTGGATATGCATATGTGGCTTGCTGGGGATATTCTCCTTAAAGCAGATAAGATGAGTATGGCGCATTCACTCGAGCTTCGTGTACCTTTCTTAGATAAAAAGGTGTTTGAAATAGCCTCGAAAATTCCGGTCAAGTATAAAGTTAATAAAGAAAACACTAAATATGCTATGAGGCTGGCTGCCAAACGCAATCTGCCACAAGCAGTAGCTAATAAGAAAAAATTAGGTTTTCCTGTTCCTATAAGAGTATGGCTTAAAGAAGATACCTACTACAATATTGTCAAAGATACTTTTACAAGCGGCGTAGCAGATAAGTATTTCGATACTAAGGCACTTATTAGTTTACTCGATAATCACCGCAAAGGTAAAGCAGATAACAGCCGTAAAATCTGGACTGTCTTTATGTTCCTGATATGGTATAAAGAGTACTTTGGTGAATCTATTTAAAACATGATAAAATACCAAAAGCTCCCTTTTGTTTGCAAAAGGGAGCTTTTGGTATTTTATAAAACAAAGTTATATTTTAAAATGTGAAATCTATATTGATCCACAACTTTTAATTTTTTCAAATACCTCAGCCAATTCCTCGATAGTAGTATCCTGACCAGATGTTTGATTAAGTCTTACCCCATCTCCATATTTTCTTGGAATGAGATGCAGGTGAAAGTGAAACACTGCTTGTCCAGCAGCTTCTCCATTATTCTGAACTATATTGATGCCATCTGCTTGCATCGCCTTACTAAGAAGCACCGCTATCTTCTTAGCTAATGGATACATACCATATGCCGTTTCATCCGGCATGTCAAATATATCTACATGATGACTTTTAGGCAAAATAAGCGCATGTCCTGGAGATGTTGGAAACCTATCTAATATCACTTTATACCTCTCATCCTCATAAATTGTAAATGAGGGAATATCTCCACTAATAATTTTGCAAAAAATACACTCTTCTTTCATTTCTTATCTCCTTTTATATTGATGTAAAAATCTGATCTAGTTTGGGTAAAATAGCAAAATTTCCTTTTACTTTAAGCCTGCCTAACATAAATGCCTTTTGATACGTAATCTTTTTTGCTAAAATTTCTGCGAGCACCTCTTCTGATAGCATAAATTCAACAACAGGCGCACTTGTCGTATTTTCTACATACTCACAGTCTCCATTATTAATAATAATAAAGCCTTCTTCATTAGAACTAGTAAGTGTATATTTAAGTACCATTTCTAGACTCTTATCGTGTTTAGCTATAAAATAATGTGGAATTTGATGCAATCTTTTAACACTTGCTTGTGACATGTTTGTTAAACTGGGTTTTTTATATATACCAGCACTCATAGCAGTAAATGTCTGAGCATTATCTTCTTCTGGCTCTTCACTTACTTGTTTCTTTAAGAGATGTGCTATATCTTTAATCGTCTTTTCTTTTGTGGATAAATTAGCAGGTGTCTCTTCAGCTAACACCTTTGAACTTTGAATCTTATTTTCTTGCTTTAAAAGGTCTACAAAACTTTTTATTTGTGGCTCTGCTATATAAGAAGGTTGCTCTTCTTGTGGTATTATACTCGTTTCTTCAATAGGACTACCTAGTCTTTCTAGAGATTGTCCTGACCTCAGATAATTGTATAGCCATCTTTCTGTTGATGCTATATTCTGTCTGTCTTGTTTCATAAGTCTATAGAAATCCTCTGTTAATCTTTCAAGTCTTTGAGAAATATCACTAAATGCCATGTTTTTGTTAAGACCTATTTTATAACCTTCTGCTCCCCCTATTATACTCCAGTTTTTAAGAATTTTTTCTGAGGCCTCTACCTCTCCTAACCATTCGCTATATGTAATCGCTAAAATAGGCTTATCAAATTCTTCTGAACTATACATCGTTGCCGAGTCAAAAAATGTCTGCATAGCCCCATGCATTGATAACATAGGCACATGTGTTATCGCAATAACACCTTTACTCGAATAAATACTTTGAACGACCTGATCCATTTCTTTAGTCTTTTTGCCATTAAAATAAGGCAGTTTATCAAGTTGTATCTGAGTGACTTCTACATCTAATTCTTTTAAGACCCTTGTAATAATAGCTATACTGTCTTTTAAGTATTGTGTTGTACATTGAGCAAGTATAAGTGTAACCTTCATTATAGTTATTCCCTCCTATATTAAGCGCCATATTCATTTTAATACTATTATAGCTCTTTATGCACTCTATCATTATAATCTACAATGAATGTTGGTGACTGTTTTTTGATTATGTAGCTACCCATATATTAATCCACCATAACAAGCTTAGGTTAATTATATTTTACAGAATATTATATAATCATTATACCTAAGTTTGCTATTAAAGAAAAGCTTCTATTTATAAGTAAACTTCTGCTTCTGGCAGATAATATGATTTGATTTCCTCTATTTCCCAATAAACATAAAATAGTTTTCTTTTTATAATGGCATGAATTAGATCGCCTTTTTTAAAGTACTTATAAGTGGGATATTCTAGAAGTAGCTTATAAATCTTTTCTTGACAAAGTTTTGTAAGAATAACCTGTCCGCCCTCTTTACATTCCTGTACTTTAAAAACAGCTTGTTCATAGGTTGTGACCATTTCTACAGAGTCATTCTTCTTTTTCTTGTTTTTATAGTAATTGAGATCTACTACAAGAGGATCGGTAGCCAAAATAGGATCCTTCGTGACTCTTTGCAGCATATTTCTCACTCTATACACCCTCATATATTCCTCCCCATATAAATCTAATATTGTAGGGGTACTTATATCTTTATCATTATCCTTATCTTTATCACTGCGCTTTATCAAATATTGGTAAATATCATGCACCGTGTAGACAATTTGATAGGCCTGTACTTCACTAAGGTATTTTTTATTTTTAGGAATCCAATAAAGTAAAAGCTTATCAACTTTAATATCTTGAATATCTAATAAACCTTCTGTTGAATGATTACTTTTTATATAATTTACAAATACCTCTATACCTGACTTTTGTATACTGTACACATAAGGATTATTTTTTACATGTTTAATATAGTCATTAATACTCTCTAATAGATCCATATAGACCTCCATATATATGATAGTTATCATCGGTATTTATATTCTATACAAAACCCTAATAATTTATACCTATATATGGTAATCCATGAAATCTTGAATATCTATTTTTTTACAAAAAAAAGGCCCTATATATATAGAGCATTAAGGGATTGATATGTTGTTGTATTTGTTAACATCAACGTGGATACAGTGTGTAAAACCAAATATTATCCACACCTATATCCACATTTATAATACCACAATTGTTAATAACCGTCAAGCTAAAAAATATTGTTTTTGTAATGCTTTTATGGATTAAAAGAAAATGTTATCCACAAATCCACAAGCTGCTAATTTTATTATCAACAGCACTTATCCCCAGATCTTTCTGCTTGCTATTTATACATTAAATTATACAACAGCTCCGACTATATAAAGCATTGCAACTCCTGGAATGCCTAATATCCCCGAACAGGTTAGACTTATTGCATTAATGCCTATAGCATATTGTGGCAATAGTCCATTTAGGAAATAGATAAGAATCCCTCCTACGATCATCCTAACAACTGCTTGTATAAATTTTTCTTTAAGCAGTACCCATAACAGAATGACAATACAAATGCCAATAGATATTAAAATTGCCGGATGTATTCCAAACATAATAATCCCCCCCATACCCATTACTTTAGCTATCTTTCCAGATAGCCTGTACTATTATATGGATATGCAGATACCTCTCTATAAATAACTCTTTTATTAATTCCTATTATAATAAATACGTTTTAATTTTTTAAGTAAGTAACTGTGCTTGATTTCATTTGCCTTATAGCAGTAGGTATAATAATCTACAAGTTCAGGTTCTATTACATCAGAAAAACAGCTTAAGGCCGCTGCCATTTCCTCCTGTACTTTATATACTTCTCTTGCAAGTAGCTTCTTCTCCCTCTCCAGCATTTCATTCTCTTTTTTCTTTTTCATCTATACCCCTCCTTTTGTAGGAGTATAGCCTAAACTTCCAGCCTTTTATACACCTTTGTTTAAGATTTTATTAGACTAAAAAAGAAGTATTCCATAGGTTAGGCTATGAAATACTTCTTTTTGATTATCTTTGTAAAAGCTGTAAAATTTGCTGTGGTCTTTGATTCGCTTGAGCCAGCATAGCCGTTGCAGCTTGTGATAAAATATTTTGCTGCGTATAGGTTGACATCTCAAGGGCCATATCCGCATCCTGTATACGTGATAAGGAGGCTGTGAGGTTTTCTTCACTCACCCCAAGATTACTTACAGTATGTTCTAGCCTGTTTTGATAAGCCCCAAGCTTAGCCCTTATTTTAGAAGCTGTTTCAATAGCCTTATCAATCTTAACTAATGACTTACCTGCAGCTTCGTTATCACTGATATCTAGAAAGGTGTTATTATTTGTATTAGGTATAGGTAAGATAACAGATGCCCCTGAATTAAGTGCCAATGGTGGTGTTGCTACTTGATTAAACGTAACATTAGCTGTTCCGGTCTTAAATACTACTTTCTCCCCCGCTGCAACTGGGAATCCATTTACTGTAGTTCCTGGTGGTGTTGCTGGGAGTTTTATCACAACTAAGCTATCTGCTGATGCTGGAACAGTTGTTACTGCTGGTGCTGTAGTTCCAATAACAAATACTTCCCCATTTACATCAATAGTCGTTCCATCTGGTAAATCTCCTAGTGTTATAGCCCCATTCTCTGTACTAATCCCATATATACTTGTTAACACATCATCTAAGTTCATATCTGCACCAGTGATTTTCATGGATTGATTTTCATTGGCACCTACCTGAAGCATAAACTTATCATGAGAGCCATCTAAAAGTTTCTTCTTATTAAATTCTGTACGTTGCTGTATGGCAATGATCTCTTCTTGAAGCTGCATCATTTCATCTTGAATCGTTTGTTTATCACGATCATCGTAAGTGCCATTTGCGCCTTGAACCGTTATTTCTCTCATTCTTTGAAGCATAGCGTGGATTTCATTGTACGCGCCTTCTGCTGTTTGGATCATCGAAATACCATCCATCGCATTTCGATTAGCTTGTTTCAGCCCTCTTATTTGTGTATCCATCTTCTGGCTGATAGCAAGGCCCGCTGCATCATCCGCTGCCGAGTTAATTCGAAGTCCTGATGATAGCCTTAACATTGTTTTACTGCCTTTATCATTCACTTTATTAAGTTGATTGAGCGTTCTAAGTGCTGGTATATTATGGTTAATTTTCATTTAACAGCCCTCTCCTATACTTTTTATTTAGGCTTTAAAGCCTCTATTTTTATCACCGATTACAAGTTCATTCAAGTCACTTTTTCCATAAGTAAGCCCTGCATAAATAGCTTCTGTATTTTTCATACTAGGTGCCGCTTGTTCTGTGCCACTATGCGCTATTTCTAAAAACCCTTGATAGAGCTTATCTATTATTTCATAAACATGTTCTAGGTTTTCATCTGTTACTTTATGCTGTACTAAAACCCCTTGAACATAAACATAGAGTCTAAATAGTTCTTGGGTTATAGGTATCTCAAAATCTAAATCTTCTGCTAATGTTTTTATAACATCAATTGCCTTATTGACATACTCTGCTCTTTTATCCTCTGTTTCATTAAGCGCTTCTTTGATATTGTACAAAAATATTTCATAGGTGATACACAGCAATTCTCCCTTAGAGGCATTAGCTATTGCGGATACTGTCGTCAATTTTTTCACCCCTATCTATTTTTTCAAAATAACAAACAAACTGCTCGACTATACTTAATATATCGTCTTGTTTTGTTTTTTCATTAGAATTCTTTTGATCATCCTTTGCCATACCTTATCCCCCTTATACTATTTCTTCAAAGTCACTGCTGCCTCTTTTTATGAGAGAAGGCTTATTATTTACTTGCTCATCATTTGTATAAGATGCGTATTCACTATACTTCACCAAATAACCGATCTGTCCTAATAATTGATCTAGGAATGAATTGTTTGCTTGTAGCTTTTTAGTAATTTCTTCTGTTTCGCCTTGAACTTTATAGCTTATGTCCTCTTCCTTGAAGTTAATATAAGCTGTTATTGTTCCTAGGTTTTTTGTATCATAAGTCATAACAGCTGTAGTAGATGCATCTGTGCCTAACTGTTTATTGGGCTTTTTATTAAAATATAAATGCACCATTTTTTCTTCACCTTGAATCATAAAAGGCATTTGATAAACGCCATCTTTTTGCGAGAGTTCTTTTTGAAGATGTATGACTTCTTCAATTTGTTTATAGGTTCTATACGCCAGGATATTTCCTTTTTCTAATGCAGCTTCTTTGCTTTTTGTGGCTTGTTCTTCCTGATGCTCTAGTTCCTCTTCAAAAGCTTCAAGAGACTTTGGCAGGTTTTCCTGGATAAGCTCCCCTTCTTTAAGAAGTTCCTTATAAGTATCTGGACTTTTAAATAGTCTGTCAGCCCAGTAAATATTGGAAACAGTTGGCGATATCCCTAGTCTAAGCATATAGCTTACTACTTGAGGATCCACTTTTTTAATAACCTCCAGCTTTTCTAAAAAACTTTTTGGCAAAGTCTCCATCCCTTCAAATTTACCAAGCTCTTTTTTAAACGTTTCTTTGATAAGTGGATAAAGTAGCGCATTTATTTTTTTAAGCTTTTCAATGTTTTTATCAGTAATAGGAAGTTCCATCTGTTCTAACATTTGAACAATATCAATACCTTTATGGATCTGCTCTTTACTTTCCTCTAAAATCATTTTTGCTGTTTGTGACATTACTTTAAGTTCTTTAATTTCTCCAAAACCATCGTCAATGGCTGCTTCAATAATACCGTCTTCTCCGATGTATTTAGCTGCTTCTTGTAACTTCTCTACAGTAAGTGGCAAGTTATTTTTAAATAAATAGCCCACTACCTCTTCTCTATTATTATTAACAGCCTGCATAATACGATAAAAGCCAATTAACGCATCTTTTTGCTCACTGCTTATTATCCCTTTTTCTTGCAGTGCTACTATCGTCTCTGCAATACTGCTTTTTAACTGCTCAACGGTCTCCTTTGAAATCCAGCTTAGCAGTGTATCTATAGAAGCTTGATAAGGATTTAGCCCTTCTTTGATAAGTGTTGCCGCCCTGGTTGGTGTCATTTCTTCAATAAACGTATTGACTTTGACCATGATATCAAGTGCTTGCTTAATATTTTCCGGGTTGACTTCCATATGATTCATAACCAAAGCTTTAGCAGCTTGTACCGTTTCTTCTGTTGGTATTATATTTTGAGTTTGCAGTAACTGCTCTATTTGATTTTCAACCGTTCGAATGCTTTCTCCAAATCTGCTTTCAACCGGTGTTTCATTTTGCGCATACTTGGTAAGTGCTTCATGTATTTCATTAAGCTTAATTTGCTCATTAGACACTATTTCAAGTTCTAAGGCTTCTGCTCTATTTTCAATGATTTCCTGTCTTACATGCATAACATTTTGGATAATTGTTATATTTTCTTC
The DNA here is from genome assembly GCF_900095725.1 of Cellulosilyticum sp. I15G10I2. NCBI lineage: Bacteria > Bacillati > Bacillota > Clostridia > Lachnospirales > Cellulosilyticaceae > Cellulosilyticum > Cellulosilyticum sp. I15G10I2. The sequence goes on along the minus strand of NZ_FMMP01000021.1, from coordinate 10,837 downwards.
ACTTAAAGGGATATCAGCTTCTTTTACTGCTTGAGTAATTGTTTCACTTTCCACCTTTTTTAGTTCTTGTACAATATCGCTGAGCTGAGAACTTTCAAGTGGCATTTTTTCACTTATTTTTTGAGCTGCTTGGGCTGTAAGATGTGTTCTAATATGATGGATTTGTTCTTTGATGTCATTAGCAGTTTTTCTTTGTCCTTCCGTAAAACTCAAAGCGCTGTTACGTTTTAAGGCTAAATCTGTATTTTTAAATAGTGTGATTCTTAGGTTGTTGATTGTAATTTCTTCATCATTTATAATAAGTTCTTCGATATCAGCGTCTTTCACTTGCCCTAATTCTTCTTTAATCGCTTTGATCTCTTCTGGATCATATATGACCTGACCATCTTTAATAAGTGGTCTTTCTCCGGGCTCTTTGCCACAGGCTATATCTTCTTGTGCCTTATCAAACTCCTCTTGTTTATCCAGACACTCTACAGCAGACTTCATATTTTGCAATTTAACCACATCATTTTTATTGATAGCCATGCCATATTCAGCAAGCTTACCGGCTGCCCACATATTGCCCTTAGTACTTGTTAATCCATTCATTTCAAGTATTTTTGTTATATCTTGTTCACTATAAGAAGTCTTGCTTTTTTGAAAGTTTCCTTTATAGTTGCTTTGATATAAGCTGTTAATAGTAATAGGATCCTTGGCATATAGTGAATAAAGATACATATTATCATTTTGTTTTTTTATAATATCTATTTTTTCTCCTAGCTGATTAACTTTAGAGCTATTATTGACGTCAGCTGGTATACCATGAGTGCCCTCTGTATTATACAAACTTGTATAATAACTCATATCAGCTGTATATAAGCGTTCTAAATCATAACCATACTTCTTCAGTTTATAGATATCATTTTCTTCTATATTAAATTTCTTTTTGAAATCATTTATAGTGTTTTCATCTATGTATTCTACATCCTCTTGTGAATACGTATATTCCTCAAGGCTCTTTAATATTTCCTGCAGATCAAACACTTCTGGAATCGCTTCATTTTTATATTTAGCAGTATTACTGCTGTTACTTACAGCCGTATAAGGTTCATAATTTACGCCATATATACTTTCTATCATTTTATCACCCCATCAACTCTCTTACTTTATTTATCGGCACCCTTCTAATAAATCTTTATCCTAAAAAAGCTTTATGCCCTCAAATCAGACATAAAGCTTTTTTTATTTTTGGCTATACTCTTATTTATCTTTCTGCGCTAACCATGCAGCAATATCCAATTGCGTATTTTTACCAGAAATATCTATGTAGTTCGGTATTGTTCCGAGCCTCCAGAAGGAGATCTTATTAATTCCAAACATTTTTGCAAGATCTATTTTGGCCTCTACACTTTGTTTATTTTCATACCATATAACATTCTTAATATTATTGTCATAATAAATAGCATAAGGATTTTGATAACTATCTGAGTAAATTATTTCTGTAGCCGGGTTTTGAAGTCTTGCAAATAACTTATCATAGGAAGGTGTATAAGGTTTTCTATTGATAATCTTATTATCCTTAACTTGCCACTGCGTACTTGCAAATGAGATCTGAAGCATGACCTTGCTGGGATCTATTCCTGATACGTTATCTGTAATCTCCTTTAATGCATTATAAATAGCATAAATGGGTGTAATAGGTGTTACTGTAAATCCTGATTGCATTTCTGCATCACTTAAAGTTTTAGCTGCATAATCATGAGCCATTAAAATAACTCTGTCTGCTATTTGTCCTATTGTTTTATAATCATAGCCCTTATAGTACGCCCTCGGCTGCACAGCTACATTGAGCTTCTTGTTATCTTTATCCAGTTCTCTTTTAAGTTCTTTCAAAAAAGTATTAAACCCTGTTTGAAGCGATGCATCATAAAAATCCTCAAAATCTATTGTTATACCATCGAAGTTAGTTACGCCACCCTTTTGTGCTATTTCATAAGATGCATTTAAGATTTCTCTAATAAGACTTGTTCTTTCTGTTGGATTATTAAAAATATAAGCCGCTAGTGTCATAGGCTTTCCTTCATTTACTAAATCAATCGGTCTATCATTAAAATATACCATGAAGTAAGTTTCGACTGCTTCCTGCTTCGCAATCCCTAAGGGTAATTCAAAACCTAGCGGTACACTAAAATCATTTTTATTCCCAGATGTTGTATTAATACTTATCTTTTTATGTATTTGATCATATTCAACCTGACCCCACCCAAAGCTAAGAGTATCTATATTTTTAATAAGTGCTATCTGATCACTTGACTTAATGGCATAAGTGCTATGTACTTCTTTAACATTCATATTCAATCTATCGCTCAGGCGTTTTATAATTGTTGCTATTTCATGACCAGTAAGTTTTTTATTGGGATTAAAATGGCTGTCATTGTCACCATTTATAAGTTTTAGATCTTTCATAATATGGATGGCTCCGACGTTTTCTTTGACATCTTTAAAAGTGCTTGAAGCCGTCTTTAGTCTGGCTGCAATGTCTTCATATCCCAATATATTGACAATCATAAGTGCCATTTCTTCTCTTGTAATATATTCATTTGGTCTTGTGCTAAACTCAGGCTTATGTATTGTCGTATTAAATGTCTCTTCTAAAAGCACTCTGCATGTCTGCCTTGTTACAGGCTGCTCCATGTTCTTAGAGATATTCCATTCATTAAGTCTATTGCTATTTACAGCTGTCGCTTGCAGCTGAATCCCCATTGCTAAACAGCTCATAAACATTATTATTTTTTTTACACGCATCTTTTCACTCTCCCCAATATCTATCTATTTTAAATTTTCTAATTTATTATCCCCTACCCCTAGTATAGCCTTAAACATTTTTTTGTCAATGAAACTATCCTTAAATACAAAGCAAAATAAAAAACAGAGCTAAGCTCTGCTTTTTATTTTGCTCTCATTGATTTGTTATAAACTGTTACTTCAAATTTACCATTTACATCAATAATTTTAATCTTAAGTCCCTTAGTAAGTCCTTCTAAGCTTTTGACTTGATTGATGTACTTTAAATTCCCTTTACTAATTAATTTTCTTACAAGCACTATGATATCTTTTTTCTCTGCACTATTTAGCTTATTTTTTAAACACCAAGCATTAATATACTTAAGTGTATGCAGTATCTGATCATCATTTATGCGACTTAGATCCATAAGTACCCATGTATATTCTTTGTATCTTTTATTCTTAGGGTATGCCTCTATAAAAAATTTTAAAAAGTGATTATCTGGCTGCTTGTTCCTTTTAGGAGCAAATTGCCCTAATTTAGCATTTAATTCCTTTTTAAGCTGCAAAATAGTATTTGGCTTAATGCTCGCTTTCATCGCATCTATATGTTCTTCTATAAAAATATATACAGCTTGCGTTTGCTCATTGTTTATTTTTTCTTTACTTAATAATTTAATACAGTCAATATATTCTAAGATATGTTTTTTGCTGTCTAACATTTGGTTATAAGACTTTTCCCAAATCTCTTTAGCCGCCATACCCTCAAAATCTTGTTTTATCTCATTTTTGATTTCTGCTTGTACTTTATTCATCATAGATTCTCTTCAGTCTGTTTAACAATTTTAAGATGCATTAAACCACTTTCTTCAAATTCTTCTTCGTATTTTTCTTCTAGGTTCATTTGCATCTCCTTGAGCTTTGACTTGGTCATATTTTGATCTACATCTCCCACATAATTAAGAGCGTCTCTTCTGGCAAGCCTCATAACAAGCTCTTCCCAAAACACCTGCGTATCATAAGCATCTATATATTCATCAACACCATTTTCTTCATAGGCAGCTGTAGGCATATATTCTCTAAACTCTTCATCATACGTTATGAGATCTTCAAGTTCAAATTCTTTTGCCTTTGCAAATATCTGCTGTTCCATGATCGAATAAGCCTGTATTCTTTCTTCTTGAGCCCTCATCCCATTGATAAGCACATTTCCTGCATAAACTAAGTCTAAAAGAATTTTAAATTCTTCCTTTGTACATTCTATATTCATTGCTTTCCTCCACGTATTATTCTTCAAGGCGTGACTTAATATAGTTTATAACTATTTGTTCTGCCTTGTCTAGGCCGACTTTACTTGTTTCAATGCAAAGATCATATTGGGTTGCATCTCTCCACTTTTCACCTGTGTGTAAATAATGATAATTTGCTCTTTCTGAATCATTTTTACCCACTGCTTTTCTTGCTTCTTTTTCTGTAAGTCCATGAAGTTCTTGTACCCGTTTAATACGCCATTCTTTATCTGCATATAAGAAAAGATTGATTGTTTTTTGATGTTTACTTAAAATAAATCCCGCACATCTGCCTACAATCACACAGTTATGTTCCTTTGCTACTCTTTGCATCATTGTTCCAAACTTATCATGCAGTCTGTCTTCTGCTATCATCGTATAACTAGGCGGTACATAGGGCCAGCTATATGAACAATTAGCAACAAAGCTCATCCAAAAAGATTCTTGATTTGCCATCTTTTCTGCACCTTGCAGTAATATTTCCCTATCTACATATTTAATATCCAATAGTTCTGCTATCTTTTGACCAAGGTAAGATCCACCACTGCCCAACTGTCTGCTTATGGTAATGACATAAGTTTGATTTTCTCTCATTACAACACCCCCTAATGCATATTCTGGCTATTTAAATAACCTTGTATATTTTTATTTTACTATGTTTTCAAGCTTTTATCACTATAATTCTCTTTATTATTTTAATTTATGGTATGTACTTGCTGCTCCTATTTTTACATCATCTACTATTATCTTTTGGTATTTTGTATTATAATCCCTTTAAAGGAATACCCCAGAAATTAAAAAGGAGCTCAAAATATGCAAAAACTTTATTACGAAGATGCTTATAAAAAGTTTTTTACCGCCGAGATCACTGCTGTTATAGAAAAAGAAAATACGTTTCACATCGAACTAGATCAAACTTATTTTTATCCTGAGGGCGGTGGACAGCCAAGTGATACAGGCTTTATAGAAGATTCCCCTATTTCTTTTGTTTATGAAAGTGATGGCCATATTTATCATGTTACTGATAAAAAACCCATAAAAATTCATAAAACTAAATGCACGCTAAACTGGGAAAGAAGATTTGATTATATGCAGCAGCATTTAGGACAACATATACTTTCGGCTTGCTTTCTTGAACTTTTTAACGCGCATACAGTCGGCTTTCATTTAGGCGAAGAGTCTATAACAATTGATATAGACTCTGTCTTAGGTGCTTCTATGATTCAAAAAGCTGAAATATTTGCAAACGATATTATCTTTGATAATATCCCGGTTGAAACACTGTATCCGTCTAAATCTGAACTCAAAAAACTGCCTCTAAAAAAACCACTTCCACAAACGCGTTCCCCTTTAAGACTTGTTAAAATCGGTGATTTAGACTTAAACCCTTGTTGTGGTACGCATCCTCGTTCTACCCTTGAAGTACAAGCCCTTAAAATTAACAAATGGGAAAAGTATAAAGGGGGTATGAGAGTATACTTTCTGTGCGGCAAAAGAGCTATTAACGACTATTTTGCAAAAAGTAGCTTTGTTTTATCCTTAAGCAGCTCCTTAAAATGCAGTGAAAAAGATGCACTTATAAAAATAGAAAAATTAACACAGGATTTTGATAAACTTTCCTCAGAAAATAGAAAACTCAAGTCTGAAGTAGCTGATTATGAGGTTCAAAATCTACTCCTTAACAGTGAGAAGATCCAACATGTTCAGATCGTTAAAGCACTCTATGATCATGTGGATCCTAAATATATAACACTTCTTGCCTCTAAACTTACTGATTCAAAAGATGTTATTGTTCTCTTTGGCATAAACAGCGGGGATATAGCTAATCTCATCTTTATGTGTTCAAAAGACCTTAAAAAAATGCATATGGGCAATCTTTTAAAAGACACTATGACGTTAATTGATGGGAAGGGCGGCGGAAGCTACTTTTCTGCCCAAGGCGGCGGCAAAGACACTGCCAACTTATCTTCTGCTATTGATTATGCTTTAATGAAAATTAAACAATCCTTAAGTAAGTAAAAGGGTAAAGGTCCTTAGATATGGACTTTTACCCTTTTGCTTTAGACTTTCAAATGGTGTACTAATATAGTGTATTATTTTCTAGGACATTTACAGCGGCGTTTAGGACGGCTTTTGCAAAAACATCTACAGCCAAATCTATTTGAGCAGAATCTTGCCTTCTTAAAGAGTTTTTGAGCATCTTGCAATGAATCAACAGCTTCTTCAAACTTATTTTTTACTATTGGCAAAAGATCAAAAGCATCTTTTAGATCATTTAAACCTAGTAACAAGTTTGTAAATGCCTTTGCTTTTAATAAATCACATTTTCTGCATACACATGGATAAGATTGTGGATAAGGTACATACGGTGGTTTGTAGCCACGGCCATAACCAAACTGGTCAGTATTCATTCCTCTTCCATAATAGACAGCATCTGCATCGTCCTCATCATCAAACGCATCAAAATCAGATTCATCATCTTCAGTTTCTAAAGTGAGAATTTCATCAATAAAGTCCCCATCTTCATCACTCTCTGCAAACTGAGTTACGTTTGAAACCATCGGAATCTGTGCAGCAATATTTTTTAAAACATCAAAGGCTACCTGTGCCTCTTTTATAAGCTTTTGTGTGTTTTGATTCATTACAAATTCATTCTGCTCATATTCATTTCTTGGCATTATATACATCCCTCTCTCTTGAAATATATTAGAACGCGATGTCCTGTTATAATATATTCAAAAATAGCTAAGCTGTTACTAAATTTTGTCGAATTATCTCTTTTTTCTCCTAGTGTTAAATTTTTGCTTTAATATAGATTTCACATCTTTAAATTTTAGTTATTCACAATAATATGTGATGTGAAATCATTCTGTGAAACAACATTATAGTGATGAATAACTCAAGTTTATATGTTGTTTCTCTATACTATTTTTTGTTCTATTTCTCATACATTAATGTATATACTTAATTGCTATTTTGAGTATAATAGACTATAAAGGGAGTGATTAAAATATGATTTTAAATGAAACAATACCTGTAAGCTTTTATGAAGAAATACGCCTTCTCATTAAAAAAGGTAAGCTTACTTTTGCAGAAGCTAAGCTTAATACGCTCACCACTAAAACGGACCAGTGGCATTATTTATACAGCTTACTACTTATTCATAAAACATGGTTTGACTCAGCAAGAGACCATCTCCAAATCGCATTATCTATGGCGCCTGATAATGCTGTTTATCAAGAGGCTCTCACTCAGCTTATGGGACGCTATCACCCTTACAGTAACGATTACTATAGAAGTCCTTATTCTCATCGTCGAAGAGGCTGCTGCTGCTGTTGTTGCGACGATTGCTGCTGTCATTTTAGTTGTTGTGATCTCATTTGCTTAGATAGTTGCTGTGAGTGTATGGGGGGAGATTTAATTGAATGTATTTAAAAAAGTCTCTTCAAAAAGGAGTGTTTTAATTGTTTGGATATATAACCCCGCTTAAAGACGAGCTTAAAATGCACGAATATACAACCTTTAAAAGCTATTATTGCGGTCTTTGTTTTCATCTTAAAAAGGAGTTTGGCAACCTCCCTCGGATGGTTCTTAATTATGACATGACTTTTTTGGCTATACTCTTAGACAGCTTAAATCCAACTGCTGTAAATACCCTCACTAAAAAGTGCCTGACAAGTCCATTTAAAAAAAAGCCAGTTGTTCTAGAAAATAAAGCCCTTTCCTATGCTGCCAATATAAATATTAGTCTAGTGTACTACAAATTATTAGATGATGTTCTAGATGATAAAAGTCTAAAGAGTAAAACATTAGCACTTGCACTTGCTCCTTATAAAAAGAAATTTTCTCCCTCTGTTTGTGAAATTAATCTTATTATAGAAGAGAACTTAAATCATCTTTACAAGCTGGAAAAAGAGAAAAACTTCTCTTCTATAGATGAAATTTGTGATCCATTTAGCTTAATCGTGGCACATATTTTTAAGATGTATCCTTGTACAGTTTCAGAAGATAGTAATGAGACGAGGGAGAATTTATTTAAGTTTGGTTATGCGCTCGGTAAATGGATTTATATGATCGATGCTTTAGACGATTTACAAAAAGATATAGCACATGGAAAATTTAATCCGCTTGACTTTCTCTATAATAAGGCGCATTTGACTTATTTAGAACTTCTCCCACAAATTAAAGATACTGTATCTTTTACCATTCTTAATTGTGGCTATAACTGCAAATATTATCTAGATCTTCTTCCGGTTAATAAAAACAAAGAACTTCTTGAAAATATTATTACCCTAGGCATGATGGATCAATATACAAAAGTTATACATGCCTGTAATTGCAAAGAAAAATAGGATTATAAGGGAGTGAATTAAACCTTGAAAACTGCCCACTTGACTTTAGGTGGTATCTTAAGCGCATTAAGTATTATTTGTTTATATTTAACATCTATTTTAACAACTAATACTTTAACACTATTAACACTTGCTTCCTTTATGGTTCCTATTGGTCTTATAAGGGGAAGCCTTAAAACAGCTTGTCTCATCTATATCAGTTCTTCTTGTCTTTCCTTCATCATAGTGCCATTAAACATTGCACTTCTATACAGTCTTTTTTTTGGTATCTATGGCATTGTTAAATACCTTATTGAAAGAAAAAGATCTCTTCCTCTCGAAATAGTATTGAAGCTTATCTTTTTCAATAGTATCTCTATCTTTTTGCTATTACTTATGCAAAATGTATTAGGCTATAAGCTTTTTAGTAACATTCAAACTTTTATAACTAACTATTTTGTTTTAAATGCCTCTGTTGTAAGTTACATAGTTCTATGGATTTTAGGACAATTAGGTTTTCTTGTTTTTGACTATGCATTAACCTTACTTATTGATTATTATTATAAGTATGCGCGCAGACTTTAAGCTTAAAGTATTTTTTTTACATGAAATAGTTTATAATAGATGAAAACACACAGGTGGTGCAAAGATGGACAGAGAAAATAGTTTTATCCCTATGTATTATCAACTCAAAAAAATTATTATAGATATGATAGAAAATGAAGCCATCAAGGCTGACGTTGCTATTCCTTCGGAACCTAAACTGATGCAGACTTATCATTTAAGCCGCACAACTGTTCGCAAGGCTATAGATGAACTAGTCAATGAAGGTTATTTATATAAAAGACAAGGTAAAGGAACTTTTGTAAAAGGCCGTGGCTTTGAACAAGGGCTTATCCGACTCTCTGGCTGCAGTGAGGATATCAAAAGATATGGCTTAACCCCAAAACCGCATGTACTAGACGCAGGTATCAGACAACCTTCTAAACGGGTTTGTAAGATGCTGGATATAACTGAAGATGAAAAAACATTTTATATGGAACGCGTTGTATATGGCGACGAGATTCCTATTAATAAAAATAAAAGCTATATTCCTTATCACCTTGTTCCAGGTATAGAAGCGATAGATTTCAATCAAGAATCCCTTTATAAAGTACTTGAAAAAGACTATCGTATTACTATTAATAAAGCTATACGTACAGTGGAAGCCATTCTAGCAAATGAAGAAGTTGCCCTTCAGTTACAAGTTGATGAAGGCGCTCCTGTTATGCTTTTTAAAGGACAAGTATTTGGTATGCTCCCAGATTCTAATGAAGTTGTTATAGAATATTTTGAAGCAATTTATCGCTCTGATCAATTTCAATTTTATATCGAGCAACACAGATAAAAACAATTTTTATTTATTTTCGTATAATAAGGATTGAAAAATGATGTAAAATGCATTATATTTAACTTGTAGGTACAACACGACGACACAACAACACGTTGTCTTAATTCTATTCTAAAAAGTGAGGTTTTAAATATGAAATTATTTATTGATACTGCTAATACTGAAGAAATTAAAAAAGCAAATGATCTTGGTGTTATTTGCGGTGTAACAACAAATCCTTCACTCATTGCAAGAGAAGGTCTTGTATTTGAAGAAGTTATTAAAGAAATTACTGACATTGTAGATGGACCTATCAGTGCAGAGGTTATCTCCCTTGAAGCTCCCAAAATGGTAGAAGAAGCACTGGAACTTGTAAAAATTCATAAAAATATTGTTATTAAACTTCCTATGACTCCAGAAGGACTAAAAGCTACTAAAATTTTAACTGCTAAAGGTATTAAAACCAATGTCACCTTAATCTTTTCAGCAGGTCAAGCGTTACTTGCCGCTCGTGCGGGTGCAACTTATGTAAGTCCGTTCCTCGGACGTGTAGATGATATCGGCGGAACGGGTATGGATCTTGTAAGTGATATTGCTCAAATATTTGAACTCCATGGCATTAATACTGAAATCATTGCAGCAAGCGTACGCAATCCACTTCATGTTATAGATGCAGCTAAAGCAGGCGCACATATCGCTACAGTTCCTTATGGTGTTATTATACAAATGACTAAACATCCGCTTACAGATGCTGGTATCGAGAGATTCTTGCAAGACTGGGCAGGATTCGAACAAAAATTAAGTAAATAATTTTAGAAATAAAATACATCTAAAAAATTTAAAAGTAGAAAGGAAATCTGTCATGAGTATTAAGCAAAAAACAATTAACACGATTCGTGTACTGGCAGCAGAAGCAGTACAAAAAGCCAATTCAGGTCATCCAGGTCTACCACTAGGTTCTGCACCTATGGCCTATACATTATGGGCAGACCATATGAAGCACAACCCTAAAAACCCAACATGGCAAAACAGAGACCGTTTTGTTCTTTCAGCAGGTCACGGTTCTGCACTTATTTATTCCC